>NZ_JBIWOE010000023.1:0-147051 GCF_044767585.1 Streptomyces sp. NPDC101225 | reverse complement strand
AGCTGGCAAATCACCCCGGCCACCGCATAGCGAACAGGGGCTGCCCGGCCTACGGCCGGACAGCCCCTCACCAAGATCTTCATGAGCCTTCTAGGCGTCCGTGGCGGCGCCGGTGAGCGTGACGAGTGCCGTGACGCCGGTGACCTCGAGGGGCTCGTCGCGGGCGTCGGTGATCAGTGCCGCGTCGAAGCGGCCGAGGACCGGGCCGGACGCCTCGAAGACCGCGGAGCCGTCCAGGACGACCGCGAGCAGCGTCGTGCCGGCGGGAGGGGTGAGCGCCACCCGGTCGCGGACGATCTCGACCCGTGCGGTGGCCCGTCCGCGCCGGACCATGACGTTGAGATCGACGAGGCCGCCGCCGAGCAGCCGGCAGTCGGTGGCCGCCTCCCCGGGGAAGGGGAAGGGGACGTACGGCTCGGCCACGGTGTGCGGGGTGCCGTCGACGGTCAGCACCATGCCGGGGCCGTCGACGAGGGTGATGATCCGGTCGACGTCCTCGAAGCGGGAGAACGGGCCCGGCTCGGCCACGTCGGCGAGACTGACCCGCCACGCGAAGTCCGGCATTCCTGCCCGGACGGGGGCCGAGGCGACCTCGCGGGTCAGCCCGCCCCCGTTCTTCCACGGCACGGCCGGGCGCTCGTCCGCTCTCAGCACGTGCACCGTCATCCCACGCTCCCTCCTCGTCCGGGGCCCGGCCCCGGTGCGCGCCGGTCGTCCGGCCCCGCACCAGCATAGGGAGCGGCCCCGTGCGCCAGGCACGGGGCCGTGGGGTCCCGGCCGGGACCAGAACCCCACGGCCCGGAGGTCACGTCTCGCGGCTCACGGACCGGAGGCCGTGCGCCGGATCACCCGCGCTCTCCCGGCCTCCCCGCACGTCCCTCGAGTTCCCGCTCCCTGGCGGCCAGTGCCCTCCCCAGCACCTTCTCCCGGTAGGGGTTCGCCGTGCCGAGGGCCTTGGCCACCTCCACGGCCTCGTCGAGCAGGGCCAGCCGGCGCTCCGGCATGTCCCGCAGCAGGTCCGAGCCGCTCTCCTCCACCAGGACGTACGCCAGCTTCGATCCGTACACCTCCGGCTCGGCCTCGGTCAGAAGCCGGTAGATCCACAGGCCCTCGACACCTCGTACCACCCGCCGGTTGGCACTGAGCAGCCTGACCCTCGCCAGCACAACCATGTCCCGATCCATCGATCCCCTTCGTCCCGTCCCTCCCCGGCCGGCGCCTGTCCCGCGGCGAGACAGCACGGCGAACGCACCGGCATCCGTGGGCGGATGCCGGCACGTCGGCCGGAGCGTGGATGACGACGAGTGTGCGGGCGGAGCACCGCCCGCAACAAGACCTGGCGGGCGTGCGCTACGTCCTACCGAAAACGTCTCCGACCAGGCATGATGGACCTGACACTCACTCAAGGCCCGTCCGGGGCCCACGAGACGCTCCCCGCTAGCGCCGTGACGGCGTGCCCGGCGCGACGGGCTTCGGGCTCGGCGCCGTGCCCGGATCAGCAGGTGCCGGAAGTACGGCGATCACCGAGGCCGAACGGTCCGTGGCGTGACCCCGTCCTCCGGGAGGGGCACCTCCCGGAGGACGGGCGGTCAGTCGAGGCAGAACTCGTTGCCCTCGACGTCCTGCATCACGATGCACGACTCGTTCTCCTCGTCGGCGAGGAGCACCCGTACCTGTACCGCGCCGAGCGCGACCAGTCGTGCGCACTCCGCCTCGAGCGTGGCCAGACGCTCCTCCCCCACAAGACCGGTGCCGACCCGGACGTCGAGGTGCACCCGGTTCTTGACGACCTTGCCCTCGGGCACGCGCTGGAAGTACAGGCGCGGGCCCTCGCCCGAGGGATCACCGCAGGCGAACGAGGCACCCCGCCGCTCGGGCGGCAGCGAGCGGTGGTACGCGTCCCACGAGGCGAACCCCTCCGGCGGCGCCGGTACGACGTACCCCAGCACCTCGCACCAGAAGCGCGCCACGCGCTCGGGTTCCGCACAGTCGAAGGTGACTTGGAACTTCTTGATCGACATCGGCGCACCCTAGCAGGGGCGCACGAACCGTCGCCCCCGCCGCGTCGCCGAACCGGGCGGCCCCTAATATCGTTTCGCATTCTCCGACGGAGAGGAACGTTCATGCGCGCCCGCACCATCGGCGCGGCCACCGCAGCAGCACTGGCTCTGGTGGCCGGCCGCGATCTCGTCCAGAAGAAGCACGCGTTGCTCCGGAACTTTCCGGTGATCGGGCACGCCCGATATCTGCTGGAGACGATCGGGCCGGAGCTGCGGCAGTACATCGTGACCTCCAACGAGGAGGAGCGGCCGTTCAGCCGCGACCAGCGCACCTGGATCTACGCGTCGTCGAAGGGCGAGAACAACTACTTCGGGTTCGGCACCGACGTCGACGTCGAGCACACGCAGGGGCACGCGTACCTCAAGCAGCGCACCTTCGCCGACGCCCTGCCCGAGCTGCACGACCCGCACGCCCCCCTGCCGTCGGCCAAGGTGCTGGGCGGGCCGCGCGGGCGCGCCGGGGCGTTCCGGCCGGCGAGCGTGGTGAACATATCGGCGATGAGCTTCGGTTCCCTGTCGGGCGCGGCGATCACGGCGCTCAACCAGGGGGCCGCGCTGGCGGGCGCGATGCAGAACACGGGAGAGGGCGGCCTGTCGCCGTACCACCGCAACGGCGGTGATCTCGTGCTCCAGATCGGCACGTCGTACTTCGGCTGCCGCAACGCGGACGGCAGTTTCAACCTCGGCAAGCTCAAGGAGGTGGTCGCCGGCGCGCCGGTCAAGGCGCTGGAGATCAAGCTCTCCCAGGGCGCCAAGCCGGGGCTCGGCGGCATGCTGCCGGGCGCGAAGGTGACCCCCGAGATCGCCGGGATCCGCGGCATCCCCGCCGGCCAGGACTGCGCCTCCCCGTCGCGGCACACCGCGTTCGGTGACGTCGACTCGATGCTCGACTTCGTCGAACTGCTCGCCGCCGAGACCGGCCTGCCGGTCGGGATCAAGAGCGCGGTGGGCGAGATGGGGTTCTGGCAGGAGCTGGCCAGGCTGATGGCGCGGGGGGACCGCGGTGTCGACTTCGTGACCGTCGACGGCGGCGAGGGCGGCACCGGAGCGGCGCCCCTGATCTTCACCGACTCGGTGTCGCTGCCGTTCCGGATGGGCTTCTCCCGGGTCTACAGCACCTTCGCCGAACTGGGGCTGACCGACGAGCTGACCTTCATCGGCTCCGGCAAGCTCGGCCTGCCCGAGAACGCCGCGGTCGCCTTCGCCCTGGGCGCCGACATGGTCAACGTGGCCCGCGAGGCCATGCTCTCGATCGGCTGCATCCAGTCGCAGAAGTGCCACACCGACAAGTGCCCCACGGGCATCGCCACCCAGAACCAGTGGCTGGCCCGCGGCCTCGACCCGGCCTCCAAGGCCACCCGTGCCGCCGTCTACCTGCGCACCCTGCGCAAGGAGCTGACGAAGGTATCGGCGGCTCTCGGCGTCGCCCACCCGTCGCTCATCAAGGCCACCGACATCGAGATCCTCAACGGCGACTACGAGGCCCGCACCCTGGCGAGCGTCTACGGCTACAAGGACGGCTGGGGCGAGCTCGGCCCGCACCTCGCCGAGGGGATCACCGCGCTGCGGGCCACCGAGCCGGCCTCCGCCCAGGAACCGGTGGTCTGACGCGCGGACGGCGGCGGGCACCGTGAACCGCCGACCGGTCACGTGAGGACGGCACTTGGCCGATCGGCAGACACGCACCCTTCGTCACCCTGAGCATGGAGGCCATGTCCTCCGCCGCGCGCCGCACCGTCCACGCCGACCTCGCCACCGCCCTCGGCCTGCTCAGCGACCACGAGCTGGCGGGTGTCCTGGCGAGGGGGACGCCCGTCGGCGCCGGTATCGGCGGGCGCTCGATGCTCGTCGACGTGGACGGGCACACGGTCTTCGTGAAACGGGTGCCGCTCACCGACATCGAGCGCCTGCCCGCGAACACGGGCTCCACGGGGAACGTCTTCGAGCTGCCGTCCTTCTGCCACTACGGCATCGGGGGGCCGGGCTTCGGGGCCTGGCGCGAGCTGGCCGCGCACACCATGACGACCAACTGGGTGCTGGCCGACCGCTTCTCCGGCTTCCCGCTGATGCACCACTGGCGGATCCTGCCGGATGCCGCGCAGCCGCTCCCGGACGAACTGGCCGACGTGGAGGAGGTGGTGGCGTACTGGGGCGGTGCCCCGCAGGTGCGCGAGCGCATCGAGGCCCTGCGCACGGCCTCGGCGAGCCTCACCCTCTTCCTGGAGTACTTTCCGCACACCCTGCACGACTGGTTCGGCACCCAGCTGCGCACCGGCGACCCGGACCGGACCTGCGCCCGGGTGGAGGAGTGGCTGGGGTCGCTGACCTCCTTCCTCCGTGACCGCCGGCTCCTGCACTGCGACGCCCACTTCCGCAACGTGCTCACCGACGGCGAGGAGTTCTGCCTCGCCGACTACGGCCTCGCGCTCAGCCCCCGGTTCCGGCTCACCCGGCAGGAGCTCGCCTTCTTCGACCGGCATCGGGACTACGACCTCGTCTACACCCGGGCGCACCTGGTGAACTGGCTGGTCACCGACCTGTACGGCTATGACCGCCAGGAGCGCGAGGCCTTCGTGCGGGCCTGTGCGATCGGCGCGCACGCGGACGGCGCCCCCGGGACCGCCGCGGCGATCATCGCCCGGGACGCTCCCCTGACCGCCGTGCTGAACCGCTTCCTCGGCCGGCTGCGGCAGGAGAGCAGGCGGACGGCCTACCCGTACGAGGAACTGAGGCTGGCCTACAACAGCTCGACGCTCTCCGCGTAGTGGCAGGCGACGGGGCTGCCGCCGCCCCGGTCGATCAGTGCGGGCACCTCCTCGACGCAGGCGGTGCGCTGGCTCTCCGTGAGGCGGTCGGCGAACTTGGGGCAGCGGGTGCGGAAGCGGCAGCCGCTGGGCGGGCGGACCGGGCTGGGCACGTCGCCCTGGACGAGGATGCGGGTGCGGGCGCGTTCCTTGCGCGGGTCCGGGAGCGGGATGGCGGAGACGAGGGCCTGGGTGTAGGGGTGCGCGGGGGCTGCGAACAGGCGGCGGGCGGGGGCGATCTCGACCAGCCGGCCCAGGTACATGACCGCCACCCGGCCCGCGACGTGGCGCATCACCGACAGGTCGTGGGCGACGAACAGGAACGACAGACCCAGCTCGCTCTGCAGGTCCATCAGCAGGTTCAGGACGCCGGCCTGGATCGACACGTCGAGCGCCGAGACCGGCTCGTCCAGCACGATCACCTTGGGATGCAGGGCCAGCGCGCGGGCGATCCCGATGCGCTGGCGCTGGCCGCCGGAGAACTCGTGGGCGTAGCGGTTGCCGTGCTCGGGGTTGAGGCCGACCAGGCGCAGCAGTTCCCGCACCTCGTCCTGACCGCCGGCGGCGTAGCGGCCGTGGATGCGCAGGGGTTCGGCGACGATCTCGTGGACGGACATGCGCGGGTCGAGGGAGGCGTACGGGTCCTGGAAGACGATCTGCAGCTCGCGGCGCAGCGGCCGCATCCGGCGCCGGGTCAGCGCGGTGAGTTCGTGGCCGCCGTAGCGGACCTGGCCCGAGGTCGCGCTCTCCAGGCCGAGGACGGTACGGGCGGTGGTCGTCTTGCCGGAGCCGGACTCGCCGACCAGGCCGAGGGTCTCGTGCCTGAACAGGTCGAAGGAGACCCCGCACACCGCGTGCACGTCGCCGATGCGGCGGCGGACGACGCCGCGGGACATCACCGGGAAGTGCTTGACCAGGTCGCGGACCTGGAGGACGGGTTCGCCGCTGCCGCCGTGCCCGGGCAGCGGGGGCAGTGGTGCGGCGGCGGCCGGGGCGGGGGCGCTCATGCGGAGTTCTCCTCGGCGTCGGTCGGGGCGGCGGTGTCGGCGAAGCGGGCCAAGGCCTCGGAGTCGACGCCGACCACCTCGAAGACGTCCGCGGCGCCGGTGTCGACGAGCTCGTCGGCGAAGTGGCAGGCGCTGAGGTGCGGTTCGTGCCCTGCCACGCGCAACTCCGGTTCCCTGCTGTCGCACTGGTCACGGCGCAGGGGGCAGCGCGGCGCGAACGGGCAGCCGGGCGGCAGGTTGAGCAGGGACGGAGGGGAGCCGCTGATCGGGGTGAGGCGTGCCTCGTCGCGGTCCATCCGGGGCAGCGAGCCGAGCAGGCCGAGGGTGTAGGGCATGCGCGGGGCGTAGAAGATGTCCTCGACCGAGCCGGTCTCCACGATGCGGCCCGCGTACATGACCGAGACCCGGTCGCAGTGGCCCGCGACCACGCCGAGGTCGTGGGTGATGAGCACGAGGGCCGCGCCGGTCTCGGCGCGGGCGGTCTCCAGGGCGTCGAGGATCTGCGCCTGCACGGTGACGTCGAGGGCGGTGGTCGGCTCGTCCGCGATGATCACGTCGGGGTCGTTGGCCATCGCGATGGCGATGACGACCCGCTGGCGCATGCCGCCGGAGAGTTCGTGCGGGTAGGCGTCGACGCGCCGCTGCGGGCTGGGGATGCCGACCGTGCCGAGGAGCTCGACGGCGCGCTCGCGGGCGCCGCGGGACTTCAGGGCCGGGTCGTGGCGTCGCAGTGTCTCCGCGATCTGATGGCCCACCGAGTAGACCGGGTTGAGGGAGGTCATCGGGTCCTGGAAGATCATCGCGATGCCGCTGCCGCGCAGGTCCGACAGGCGCGCGTCGGACAGGCCGAGCAGTTCCGTGCCCTCGAAGCGGACCGAGCCGCGCACCCGGGCGGTGGCCGGCAGCAGGCCCATGACGGCGAGCGCGGTGACCGACTTGCCGGAGCCGGACTCGCCGACGATGCCCAGCGAGTCGCCGCGGTCGAGGCGGTAGCCGACACCGCGCACGGCCCGTACGGGACCGTCCTCGGTGGGGAACTCGACGCCGAGGTTCTCCACTTCGAGGACCGCGCCGGATTCCTCGCCCTTGCCGATGACCGTCACTGTCGCACCCTTTGCTGCCGGGGATCGAAGGCGTCGCGCAGTCCGTCGCCGATGAAGTTGATGGTCAGGGCGATGGCGATGATGAACGCGCCGGGGATGTAGAAGAGCCAGGGCCGGGTGTCCACCGCCGTCTGCGCCTGGGAGACCAGCAACCCCAGTGAGGTGTCGGGTGGTTGGACGCCGAAGCCGACGAAGGACAGGGCCGTCTCGGTGAGGATGCCGGTGGCCACCAGCACGGTCGCGTTGACGATGATCGGGCCGAGCGCGTTGGGCAGCAGATGCCGGAAGATGATCCGCGCGTCCGAGGCGCCGAGTGCCTTCGCCGCCTCCACGAACTCCTTCTCGCGCAGCGACAGGACCGTGGAGCGCACCACGCGGGAGACGTACGCCCAGGTCAGTCCGGCGATCACGGCGGCGATCCAGTACCAGGAGCCGTTGCTGCGCGAGGAGATGACCAGGGCGATCGCGAACAGCGGCAGGGTGAGCACCAGATCGGCGATGCGCATCATGAGCGAGTCGACCGTCCCCCGGTAGAAGCCCGCGACCGCGCCCCAGACGGCTCCGACGACGGTGGATCCGAGGGCGATCAGGATGGCGATCTTCAGCGAGGTCTGGGTACCGCGCATGACCTGGGCGTAGGCGTCGTAGCCGGAGGCGTTGGTGCCGAACGGGTGCTTCCAGGAAGGGGGCCGGGAGTTGTCCGGGGTGTACTTCTGGTACGAGTAGTGCCACAGGTGCGGGCCGATGAACGCCCACAGCAGGATCAGCACGAACACGATCAGGCTGACCATCGCGGCCCGGTGGCGCAGGAAGCGGCGCAGCACCAGCTGGGTCTGGCTGCGCTGCTTGACGGTGAACTCGTCTTCGCGGCACGGCAGTTGCGTGCCCGATCCGGGAGCCTCGATGTCAGTCATAGCGGATCCTCGGGTCGAGTACGGCGTAGAGGAGATCGGCGACGAGGTTGAACCCGATGACGACGACGGCGGAGAGCAGCAGCCACGCCATGGTCCGGTACACGTCGACGGTCGAGGCCGACTCGACGAGCATCTCTCCCATGCCGTGCCATTGGAAGATCGTCTCCGTGATGACCGCGCCGCCCAGGATGATCGCGATGTCGAGCGCGGTGACCGTGGCCAGGGGGATCAGGGCGGTGCGCAGGGCGTGCCGCACCATCACCGTGCGGCGGCGCAGCCCCTTGGCGCGGGCGAGACGGACGTAGTCGCTGTTGAGGACCTCCAGCATCGAGGCGCGGGTGTAGCGGGTCCAGGAGGCGAAGGAGACCAGGGCCAGGGTGATGGTGGGCAGCACGAGGTGGCCGACGTGGTCGGTGAACCGGTTCCAGGTGGTGTCGACCTCGAGGTACGGCGACTTCTCGCCGATGGTGCCGAGGAACTGGCTGCCGGTCTGCTCGTTGAACCAGATTCCGGCCTGCTTGAGCAGCACCGCGAACCAGAAGACCGGCATGGCGAGGAAGAGGAAGCCGAGGAAGGTGATGGTGTAGTCGGCGGCCGAGTACTGGCGGATCGCGCTGAACACGCCGAAGATCACGGCCAGGACGAGGGCGATGACCATCGCGGCGGCGACCAGGGTGATGGTCACCCTGAAGCGCGTGAACAGGTCGTGCCCGATGTCGAGGTTGGGCTGCACGGACGGGCCCCAGTCGCCGTGCAGGACGCCGGTGATCCAGTTCCAGTAGCGCTGCACGGCCGGCTGGTCGGCGTGGATGTGCCGGGCGAACGCGGCGACGGCCGCCTTGCTCGGCGGCGGCTGCCGCGAGGTCGCGAAGTTGGCGACCGGGTTGCCTGCGTTGACCACGACCAGGAACACGATGAACGTCGAGGCGATCAGGACGGGGATCGAGACGAGGATGCGGCGCACGGTGTAGGCGAGCATGCGGTCTTCTCTCGCGGCCGGTGGTGGGCTGGCTTGACGGTCGTGTCCGGTCCCGGGGTCGCCGGGACCGGACACAGGAGGGGTGGGTTACTTCTTCAGGCCCCACTCGGCGGTGTTGTAGGGCGGACCCACGTTCGTGGAGTTGTTCCGCATGTTGACGAACCGCGTCTGGACGGCGAGGAACGTCGGCTTCTGGTACAGCGGCAGGACGTAGGCGGCGTCGACCATGATCTTGTCCGCCTGGTTCAGCAGGGACGCCGCCTTCGACGGATCCGTCTGCCCGATGGCCTCGCCGATCAGCGAGTCGACCTTCTTGTCGCTGTAGCCGCCGTAGTTGCCTCCGCCGCCGGTGGACCAGTTCTGCTGGGCGCCGGAGGTCGGGAAGGGCGCCGCCACCCAGGCGAAGACGATGATGTCGTACTGGTGGCCGGCCAGCACCGTGCCGAGGTCGGCGGCGCCGATCGGCTTGATGGTGACCTTGATGCCCAGGTTCCCGAGGTCGCTCTGCAGGATCTGGCACTCGTTCTGCCGGATCTGGTTGCCGGTGGTGTAGCGGCAGTTGAAGGGGCCCACGGCCTTGCCGTCCGGTGTCTTCAGCGCGCTGCCCACGCCGGTGAACTTGGCGTCCGTCAGGTACTTCTTCGCCTTGGTGAGATCACCGGAGCCCTGTCCGGTGGCGGCGACCAGGTCCTGGTAACCGGCCTGCCCGGGCACGAAGTTGTGGTTGCCGAGCTGCTTCACGCCGGGGTCGAACTGGCCGACCGTCTTGGACACGATGTCCTTGATGCTGATCGCCGTGAACATGGCCTGGCGCAGCGCGGTGTACTTGCCGAGCACCGGGTTGTGCAGGTTGAGGTCGAAGTGCTCCCACTGCAGTCCGTTGCCGATGTTGTAGGTGACGTTCGGGATGGACTTGACCTGGTTGACCAGGTCCACCTCGGGCTGCGGGTAGATGCCCTGGACCTCGTTGTTGCGCAGCGCGGTCGGCTCCTGGGTGGCGTCCGAGATCACCTTGAAGATCAGCCGTTGCAGCGTCGGCCTGGTCGCTCCCCACCACTTGGGGTCGGGCTCGAAGGTGCCGTGGTCGTTGTCCGCCCACTGCGTCATCCTGTAGGCGCCCGCGGTCGCGTACTTGGTGGGCGGGTTCTTCTGGAAGTACTGCCAGCCCTGGGTCATCTGGGCGGCCGTCATGTGCGCTGCGTCACCGGCCTTGGCACCGGAGATCTTCTCGGCGACGTGCGCGGGGTACAGCGGGTACCCGCCGCCGAACAGCGACTTCCAGTCCGAGTAGGGCTTGGCCATCACCATCGTGATAGTCCTGCCGCCGTCGGAGGCGGTGAGGGACTTGACGCGGTCGTAGCCGGCCGTGCTCTGCGGCAGGCAGCCCTTGGTCTGGCTGGCGTCGCTGGCGGGCGGCGGCGGGCAGTCCTTGCCGTTGTTGGTGCGCCAGTAGTAGCTGAAGTCGTCGGCGCTGATCGGCGTGCCGTCGTTCCACGCCGCCTTCGGGTTGATCTTGTAGACGATGGTCTGCGGGCTGCTGCTGGTCTGCGTCGCCGAGGCCATCAGGTCCTTGTTGAGGGCGACGGTGAAGTCGGGCTGCGGCACGAAGACTTGGGGCAGGACCACCTCGAGCGCCTCGGCGTTCTCGAAGGTGTTGCCGTTGGTGTCCTGCACGTTCCACTGCTGGATGTTCTTCTCCAGCACGTAGGTGAACGTTCCGCCGGACTTGGTGGCGGCGGAGTTGCAGGTGTTGGCCTTGCCCTGGGTGTTGCAGGACGAGAGACCGGCCGAGCTGTTCTTGCCGGAACCACCGCCACCGCCGCTGTTGCTGCTGCAGGCGGCGAGAACGAGTACGAGCCCGGCGGCAAGTGTGAGTCCCCTCGTGAGGGCCGATGATTGCGCGCGCATGTCCCTCCTTCGGCCGGCGGGTGACTCCGCGGCCTTGTGGTGGCGGCCGAGCGGCCGCGAGAGGTCTGAGCTGCGCACCGACGGTAGAACTCGCGTGTACCTTATTCATGTTCCTGTTCATACCGGGATGGCGACAATTCTCCCTCGCTTTCCCCTAGGAACCCTTTACACCGGGCAAAGTCCCCTGATGGCGGGTCAGATGACCGATGGTCACCGGCGGGTCAGCCGACGGGCACTCCCGCTTCCAGGTACAGCGCCGCTCCGCGCTCGCGCGCCCGCAGGGCCCAGCGCAGCCGCTCGTAGCGCACCGGTGGCAGCATATCGGCGGCCTCCTCCTCGGTGACGAACCGCCAGTCGCGCAGTTCGGGACCGGGCAGCAGGAGGCGCGCGGCCTCGGCGGCACCGAGCCGGCCGCCGTCGAAGAGGAGACGCAGACCGCCGAAGGCGGGCGGCACCGGCGCCTCCCAGTCGACGACCAGGAGCCGGGGCACGTCGGCGAGGTGGATGCCGGTCTCCTCGGCGACCTCGCGCATGCCGGCGCGGGCGGGCGCCTCGCCGGGTTCGACGACGCCGCCGGGGAACTCCCAGCCGGCCTTGTAGGTGGGGTCGACGAGCAGCACGCGGTCCTGCTCGTCGAAGAGGAGGACGCCGGAGGCGAGGGTCTCGGCGGTGGGCTCGGGCGTCTGGACGATGTCGCACGGCGCGGCCTCACCGCTGCCGACGGCCTCCGCGATGCGCAGGGCGGCCTGATGCGCCGTCAGCGCGCCGGTGTCGACGAGGTGGGCGTCGGCGGTCAGCCAGGTTCCGAGCGCGGCGCGGTACGGCTCGATGTGATCGTGCGACCACCGCTGCACCCGCAGCTCCCCGTCCGGGAGGTCCGGCGGCACCTCCCGGCCCGCCATGCGCTCGCGCAGGATCGTTTCCCCCGGAGCGAGGAGCACGTGCCGGACCTGGATTCGGCGGGCCGCCAGACCCCCGAAGATCTCGTCGCGGTACTCCTGGCGCAGCAGGGTCATGGGGATCACGAGGGTCCCGCCGAGTTCGGCCAGCATCGCGGCCGCGGTGTCGATCACCAGCCGGCGCCAGATCGGCAGACCCTGGAAGTCGCCGACCTCGGCGAGGTGCTTGGGCGGCAGCAGGTGTGCGAGCGCCGCACCGATGACCTCGGGGTCGAAGAGCGTGCTGTTCGGGATCAGTTCGATCAGTTCCCGTGCGGTGGTGGTCTTCCCCGCACCGAACGCGCCGTTGATCCAGACGATCACGGACTCCCCCTCTTCTGTTGGCCCCCTGTGGCTTGCCCGTTCCACCCTGCCACGGAAACCAGGCCCAGTTGAGGGCGCACAAAAGGGGGCGCCGGTGCCCGCAGGGTGCGGGTGCACCGGCGCCCGGGGCTCCGGAGTCCGGTCGTCCGGTCTAGTCGAGTGCCTGGTCGGCGCCGGGGAGGGCGCCGTCGCCCACCGTGTGGGTCACGGCACCGAGGGTGTCGTCGACGCCGAGGTCGCCCTGGGCCTGGTGATCACCCAGGACCTGGTGGTCCCCGCCGTGCGAGGGGCTGATCGCCGCCACGACGAACCCGGTGGCGAGGGAGGCGATGGCCATCATGCTGCGCTTCTTCATGCCCGGTTCAACTGCCGGACCCGTCCGGGGGTCACGCATGCGTGACATCCGCGGCCAGGGACCCGTCACCGGCGCGATCCAACACGATCGAACAAGCATTACCGCCCCTCTTCCAACATACTCAGACACGTCCTACCGTAAACGCGCAGTGATGACGCGGACATGACGTCATCCCACCTTTCGCGTGCTCGGAGGAACGTAACGATGCGTCACCTTCACACCCGCACACCCCGCCGAAGAGTCGCCGGAGCGCTGTCCGCAGGGCTGCTGTGCGTGGCGGGACTCGCCGCGCCCGCCGTGGCGGCACCCGGCCCGGTGGCCGCCGCGCCCGCCCTGGCCGACGGCCTCGCGCTCACCCCTCCCATGGGTTTCAACAACTGGAACTCCACGCACTGCCGCGCCGAGTTCAACGAGTCCATGGTCAAGGGCATCGCGGACCTCTTCGTCGAGAAGGGCCTCAAGGACGCCGGATACCGGTACGTCAACCTCGACGACTGCTGGGCCCTGCCGAACCGGGACGCGGACGGCCAACTCGTACCGGACCCGGTCCGCTTCCCCGACGGGATCAAGGCGGTCGCCGACTACGTGCACTCCAAGGGCCTCAAGCTCGGCATCTACACCAGTGCCGGCACCAAGACGTGCAACAGCGCCGGATTCCCGGGGGCCCTGGGTCACGAGTACAGCGACGCCCGGCAGTTCGCGGACTGGGGCGTGGACTACCTCAAGTACGACAACTGCAACAACCAGGGCGTGGACGCCGTGCAGCGCTACACGACCATGCGCGACGCACTGAGGGCGACGGGCCGGCCGATCGTCTACAGCATCTGCGAATGGGGCGAGAACAAGCCCTGGGAATGGGCCGCCGACGTGGGCCACTCGTGGCGCACCACGGGTGACATCAGCGACAGCTGGGGGTCCATGCTGAGCATCCTCAAGAAGAACCTGCCGCTCGCCCCGTACGCCGGGCCCGGCCACTGGAACGACCCGGACATGCTGGAGGTCGGCAACGGCGGGATGACGGACACCGAGTACCGCTCGCACTTCTCGATGTGGTCGGTCATGGCGGCGCCCCTGCTCATCGGCTCCGACCTGCGCACGGCCTCCCCCGCGACCTTCGACATCCTGGACAACAAGGAGGTCATCGCCGTCGACCAGGACCCGCTGGGCAAGCAGGGCACGGTCGTCTCGTCCGAGGACGGGCGCTGGGTGGTCGCCAAGGAGATGAAGGACGGCAGCCGCGTGGTGGCCCTGTTCAACGAGTCCGGCGCCGCCCGGCGGATCGCCACGACCGCCACGACCGTCGGCCTGCCCCGGGCCCCCGCCTACACCCTGCGCGACCTGTGGCAGCACCGGAGCTACAACACCGCGGGCACCGTCTCGGCGACCGTCCCGGCGCACGGAACGGTCCTGGTCCGCGTCGCCGCCGGCCGCGGCTGGGCCACGCATCCGCCCGCCGTCGACCTCGGCGTGGACGGCAGCCCGCTGACGGTGGCCGGCACGGCGACCACGCTGACCTCCACGGTCACCGATCTCGGCCGTACGCCCGCCGAGCACGTCGCGGTGCGGATGACCGGCCCCGGGGGATGGACGGTCAGGGCCACCTCGCCGACCACCTCCGCCGTCCTGCCGACGGGCCGCTCGCTGCGCACCAGGTGGTCGGTCACCGCGCCGGCCGGGACGCCGACGGGCTCGTACGAGCTGACCCTCAGGGCGACCTACCGCTCACCGGCCGGGACCCGCGCCACCGCCACGGTGCCGCTGACCGCGTCCGTCGTCGTACCGCCGCCCTCGGGCACCTCCGGACTCGGCGACCTGCCCTGGCTGTCGGCCACCAACGGCTACGGGCCGGTCGAGCGCAACACCAGCAACGGGGAGAGCGCCCCGGGCGACGGCCATCCCCTGACCATCGGCGGCGTGGTCTACGACAAGGGGCTCGGCGTGCACGCGGAGAGCGCCGTCGCCTACTACACCGGCAAGAAGTGCGAGAAGGTCACCGCGGACGTGGGCGTCGACGACGAGAAGGGCGCGAACGGGACGGTCGCCTTCGAGATCTGGGCCGACGGCACCGAGGTCGCCTCCACCGGCGTCCTCACCAACGCGATGCCGGCCCAGCCGGTCACCGCGGACGTGACCGGCGCCGAGGTGGTCCGGCTGGTCGTCACCGACGGCGGCGACGGCATCGACTCCGACCACGCCGACTGGGCCGACGCCCAGCTGACCTGCTGAGGCCGCGTCGGGCCCGGCAGCAGGGGTGAACGTTCCTGCTGCCGGGCCCGCGGAAGCTCGCGGGGCCCGCTCAGACCGCGGCCGCGTCCGTCCGCCGGGCGAGCGCGGCCGCGGCCGCACCGACCAGCCCCGCGTCCGTGCCCATCTGGGCCGGAGTGATCTGCAGGCGCTGCACGAAGGACAGCGTCGCGTACTGGCCGAGCGCCTTGCGCAGCGGCGTGAACAGGACGTCGCCGGCCTTCCCCACGCCCCCGCCGATCACCGCGATGTCGATCTCGACCAGCGTGGCGGTGGCCGCGATGCCGGCGGCCAGCGCCTGCGCCGCGCGCTCGAAGGAGGCCACCGCGACCGGGTCTCCGGCCCGGGCCGCGGCGGCCACCGCCGCGGCGGAGGTGTCGCCGTCGGGGCCGGGCCGCCAGCCGTTGTCCAGGGCCCGGCGGGCGATGTTGGGGCCGCTCGCGAGGCGCTCCACACACCCGCGCGAACCGCACGGGCACAGATCGCCGTCCAGGTCGACACTGATGTGGCCGATGTGGCCCGCGTTGCCGGTGGGGCCGGGGTGCAGCTGGCCGTTCAGCACCAGCCCCCCGCCGACTCCCGTCGAGACCACCATGCACAGCGCGTTGTCGTGCCCGCGGGCGGCGCCCTGCCAGTGCTCGGCCGCCGTGATGGCCACGCCGTCACCGATCAGCTCGACGGGCAGCCCTCCCGCCGCGGCCCGCACTCTGCTCACGAGCGGGTAGGCGCGCCAGCCGGGCACATTGACCGGGCTCACCGTGCCCGCGGAGGCGTCCACCGGGCCGGCGCTGCCGATACCGAGGGCCGTCGCGCGTCCCCAGAGAGGCGAGGCGGTGAGTTCGCCGAGGACCTCCTCGACCGCTCCCATCACGGTCTCGCCGTCCTGCTGCGCAGGCGTGGCGCGCTGCGCGCGCACCAGGATCTGGCCGTGGTCGTCCACCAGCGCCCCGGCGATCTTGGTGCCGCCGATGTCCAGCGCGGCCACGAGGTCGGTGTGCATCAGTGTCGGATCTCCCCGTCAAACCGTCGGTTCTCCGGACATCCAGGGGAAGTTCCCCCTTCAACCAAGGAGAAGGGTGACCGGTCTCGCGGTGGGGGCGGAGGCCGGAGATTGCGATGAACAGTCTCTCTTGCCTATGACAACGTTGTCCAGGCCTTATGCTCGACGCCACATCCTCATACAAACTCATGGTCGACGCATCCCCGTGGACGAGACAGGACAGGACAGCGCATCGTGCCCGAGACCGCACGCCGAGCAAACCCCCTCTCAGGAACGCGTTACGGCAACCGTCCGACCATGAAGGACGTGGCGGCGCGCGCCGGAGTCGGGCTCAAGACCGTCTCCCGCGTGGTCAACGGCGAGCCCGGTGTCACGCCGGAGACCGAGCGCCGCGTCCAGGAGGCCATCGACGCGCTGGGATTCCGGCGCAACGACAGCGCGCGCGTCCTGCGCAAGGGCCGCACCGCCAGCATCGGCCTGGTCCTGGAGGACCTCGCCGACCCGTTCTACGGCCCGCTCAGCCGTGCGGTCGAGGAGGTCGCCCGCGCGCACGGCGCGCTGCTGATCAACGGCTCCAGCGCGGAGGACCCGGACCGGGAGCAGGAGCTGGCCCTGGCGCTGTGCGCGCGGCGGGTGGACGGGCTGGTGATCATCCCGGCGGGCGGCGACCACCGGTATCTGGAGCCCGAGATCAGGGCGGGTGTCGCCACGGTGTTCGTGGACCGTCCGGCGGGGAAGATCGACGCCGACGTGGTCCTGTCGGACAACTACGGCGGAGCCCGCGACGGCGTGGCCCACCTCATCGCCCACGGCCACCGCCGGATCGGCTTCGTCGGCGACATGCCCCGCATCCATACGGCCGCCGAGCGGCTGCGCGGCTACCGTGCGGCCATGGAGGACGCGGGCATCGCGGTGGCGGAGTCCTGGATGTCCCTGGGCGTGACGGACCCGCAGCGGGTGCGCCGGGCGACCGAGGAGATGCTCGCCGGCCCCGACCCCGTCACCGCGATCTTCGCGGGCAACAACCGTGTGACGGTCACCGTGGTGCGCGTCCTCGCCGAGCACAAGCGCCCGGTCGCCCTGGTCGGCTTCGACGACATCGAGCTCGCCGACCTGCTCCGGCCGGGCGTGACCGTCGTCGCACAGGACGCGGCGGCTCTCGGCCGTACCGCCGCCGACCGCCTCTTCCGCCAGCTCGACGGCTCTCAGCTGCAGCCGGAGCGCATCGAGCTGCCGACCCGGCTGATCACCCGCGGGTCGGGCGAGCTGTCGCCCGTCAACTGAGCGGCCCATGGACGGGCACGCGGACCGCACCCTGGAGGCGCTGGGCCTGGGCGAGGCGCCGGCCACGGATCCGCTGCGCTACCCGGGCGCCTGGCCCGCGGAGTCCGGTCTGCTCGACGGCGATCTGCTGCTGCCCCTGGACCGCCTGACCCACGAGGACCGTGTCCCGGTCCTCGCGGTCGGTTCCAACGCCTGTCCGGGCCAGCTGCGCCACAAGATGCGGCAGGCCGGGATCACCTCGCCCGTCCCCCTGGTGCGCACCCGCGTCACCGGAATCGGCATCGGGGTCTCCGCGCACGTCAGCCGCCTGGGATACGTCTCCGCGTCACCGGTCCACGCGCCGGGCAGCGTACGGGAGTTGTTCGTCACCTGGCTCGACGCCGAGCAGCTCGCGGTGATCGACGCGAGCGAGGGCGTGCCGCTGCCGTACGGCAACTACCGGCGGGCCTGGCTGCCGTCGCCGGAGGTGCGGATCGAGCTGGCGGACGGCACGCGGCTGCCCGGCGCGTACAGCTACGTCAACCGGCGCGGGGTCCTGCACGACGGGGCGGGCCTCCCGCGCGGGCATCCCGGCCAGCGGGAGCTGATCACCGAACTGCTCACGTCCGTACCGCGGTTGCGGCAGCTGTTCGGCGTCACGCCCGAGGAGTTCTGCACGCGGGCCCGCGCCGACGCGCGGCTGTGCGAGCGGGGCACCCGGGTGCTCGCCGAGGAGAAGCTGGTCACGACGTCCGGTCTGGAGCGGTTCGTGCGCGATCAGCACACGGGCAGCCCCGGGACGGGCTCGTCGTTGTCGCCGCCCTTGACGTAGACGTCGCTGACGTAGACGTTCCTGTTGCCGCTGTCGTCGTCCGTCTTCGCCCACCAGACGTTGGTCCACTGGCCGTAGGTCTCGCGGCGGCCCAGGTTCTGCTGGCAGAAGAAGTAGTTGGTGCCCGCGTTGAGCACGCCGGCCTCGGTGCCGGAGGCGGTGTAGGACTTGGCGGTGCGCCACACGGTGCAGTTGTACTTGCCGCCGCCGATGGAGGCGCACGACGGGGCCGGGGTGGTGGACCCGCCTCCGCCGGTGGTGGTGCCGCTGCCGGAACCGCCCCCGGACGTACCGCCCGAAGTCCCCCCGGACGTGCCGCCCGACGACCCGCCCGAGGAGCCGCCCGAGGAGCCGCCCGAGGAGGAACCGCCCGTCGTGCCACCGGCGGAGGACTGCGCCGGGGCGGACGAGGAGGGGCGGCCGGTGGGCTCGGACCCGCCCTTGCCGCCGGGCGTCCCGGACCCGGCCGGCGTCCTGCCGCCCTTGTGCCGCGTGGGTTCGGGATCAACGGAACGGTCGGCGTCCGTGCGGCCGGTCGCCGCGCCGGAGGCCGCGGCGCCCGTGGCGGACCCGGCCGCCTTGGCGTCGTGCCCGGTGCTCCCCGAGCCGTTGAGCACGGCGACCGTGGTGCCGGCCGCGGCGAGGACGGTGACGACGGCCGCGGCGGCGAGCAGGGCGCGGCCCGTGCGGCGGGGCGGGGTGGGCACGGGACCGGTGGGCGCCGACGCGGGGTACGGGCCCATGGGCCCGGGCGGCCCGAAGCCGGCGGGTGCCGACTGCGCGGCGTACGCACCGGCGTCCTCGCCGTGTGCCGTGGGCGCGGCGGGAGCCGCCGGCCGGCCGGGGGCCGCGAACACCGGGAACACGGGAGCGGCGGGCTGCTCGCCCGGCGCGGTGGCGGGCGTGGCGGCCTCCTGCGGCCCGCCGGGGCCCGTGGGGCGGGCCGGCTGCGCCGGGCCGACTCCCGGGGGCGGCGCGGGACGGCCGCCCTCCGTCCGGGGCCCCGCGTCCGGACCCGGCCGCAGGGTCGTCGTCGGTGTGTCCGTGCCGCCCATGGCGGCGACCGCCTGCAGCAGCTCGCTCGCCTGCTCGGCCTCGGGGCGGGTCTCGGGCCGCTTGTCCAGCAGCCGCTGGAGCACCGGGCCCAGGGCGCCCGCGCGGCGGGGCTGCGGCAGCGGCTCGGTCACGATCGCGGCGAGCGTCGAGTACGTCGACGTACGGCGGAAGGGCGAGGAGCCCTCCACCGCCGCGTACAACGTGGCGCCCAGGGCCCAGACGTCGGAGGCCGGTCCCGGGTCGGCGCCCTGGGCCCGCTCGGGGGCCAGGTAGTCCAGGGAGCCGACGATCTCGCCGCTGCGGGTCAGGTGGGTGGCCGAGCCGTCGCCCGGGTCGTCCATGGTGGCGATGCCGAAGTCGGTCAGCACGACGCGGCCCGAGCGCTCCAGCAGGATGTTGCCGGGCTTGACGTCACGGTGCAGGACGCCGGCGCCGTGGGCGGCCGCCAGCGCGTCCATCACCCGGGCGCCGATCCGGGCGGCCTCGCGCTCGCCGAGAGTGCCGCGCTCGCGCAGCACGTCGTCCAGGGAGGGGCCGTCGACCAGCTCCATGACGATCAGCGGGCGGCCGTCGACCTCCGCCACGTCGTGGACCGCGACGACCCCGGGATGGCGCACCCGGGCCGCCGCGCGGGCCTCGCGCTGCATCCGCAGCCGCAGATCGGCCAGTTCGGGCCCGTCGGCGTCGGTGTACGTGCGCAGTTCCTTGACCGCGACCTCGCGGCCCAGGACCTCGTCGACGGCTCTCCAGACGACGCCCATGCCGCCGCGCCCGAGCTGGGCCAGGACCCGATAGCGCCCCGCCAGCAGCCGACCGGTCCCGTCGCCCTGGCCTTCCCCGTGGAGGTCTCCCCCGAAGACACCGCCGCCCCCGTCCGCTCACCCGTCCCTGCGTGCCCTCCACACTACGGGGCCGGGGTGACGGCGCCGGCCGCCGGTGACGGCTGTGACGGCCCTGCTACGTGGCGGAGGCCGTCAGGTCACCGCGCCGGGGCGAGGCGAAGCCCTCCAGGTCCGCCCGGGTCAGCCCGGCCCGGCGGGCGACCTCGGCGATGTCGAGGGCGCCGCAGTCCAGACCGCGCAGCAGGTAGCCGCTGAGCGCCTTGGCGGTGGCGGGTTCGTCCATGACGTCTCCGCCGGCCCGGTCGGCGTACCGGGCGAGCCGGGCGGCGGCCTGCTCGAACCCCTCGCGGTAGAAGGCGAAGACGGCCGCGTAGCGGGTGGGGATGTGGCCGGGGTGCATGTCCCAGCCCTGGTAGTAGGCGCGGGCGAGGGCACGGCGGGTGAGGCCGTAGTGCAGGCGCCAGGCGTCGTGCACCTTCGCGGTCGGTCCCACCGGCAGCACGTTGGTCGAGCCGTCCGACACCCGGACCCCCGTTCCCGCCGCCGCGACCTGCATGACCGCCTTGGCGTGGTCGGCGGCCGGATGGTCGCCGGCCTGGTAGGCGGCCGACACACCGAGGCAGGCGCTGTAGTCGAAGGTGCCGTAGTGCAGTCCGGTGGCGCGGCCCTCGGCGGCCTGGATCATCCGCGCGACGGTGGCGGTGCCGTCGGTGGCGAGGATGGCCTGGCTGGTCTCGATCTGGATCTCGAAGCCGATCCGGCCGGGCTCCACGCCGCGCGCCTTCTCGAACTCCTCCAGGAGCCGCACCATGGCGGTGACCTGCTCGGGATAGGTCACCTTGGGCAGGGTCAGCACCAGCCCGCCGGGCAGGCCTCCGGCCTCCATCAGGCCGGTGAGGAAGATGTCCAGGGTGCGGATGCCCCGGTCGCGCACCGGAGCCTCCATGCACTTCATGCGGATGCCCATGTACGGGGCCGCGGTGCCGTTGTCGTACGCCTGCGCGATCAGCCGTGCCGCCCGGGCGGCGCACTCGTCCTCCTCGGCGTCGGGACGGGGACCGTAGCCGTCCTCGAAGTCGACGCGCAGGTCCTCGACGGGCTCGCGCTCCAGCTTGGCCCGCACGCGCGCGTACACGGGCTCGGCGAGGTCGTCGGCCAGGCCGAGGACGGCGGCGAAGGAGGCGGCGTCCGGGGCGTGCTCGTCGAGGGCCGCGAGGGCCTGGTCACCCCAGGAGCGGATGGTGTCGGCGGCGAAGACGTCGCCGGGTACGTACACCGTGTGGACGGGCTGGCGGGTGCCGGGGTCGCCGGGGTAGCGGCGCTCCAACTCGGCGTCGACCGGGGCGAGGGAGGCGCTGATCTCCTCGCTGACGGCGCCCGCGAGGCTCGTCGCCACCTTCTCCTGCTGGCCCTGACCCATCCCACACCCTCCAATTTTCCGCACTACGGAATCAACAATCCGTAGAATGAAGTTATCCGGGCATCTTCGGGATGGTCAACACCATGTCCACGGCGGGCGGCGCCCCCGATCCCGGCATGTTCACCCTTGCCCTGTCACCGGGTATGACACATCTCTCCGCACGACTCTCCTCCCCCAGGACCCGTCCGGCCGCCGCCACCAAGGAGTCTCCGTGCCCCACCACCACCGAGTCACCCGCCGCCTGGGCGTGAAGGCGGCGCTGGCCGCGGCGGTCACCGTGCCCCTGTCCAGTGCCGCGGCGCTCTCCGCCTCGTCCGCGTCGCCGGTGTCGGGCTCGCCGGCCCCGTTCGCCTCCGCCGCGACGCGGGCGCGCCAGGCCCCCCGCCTCGAGGTCATGACGTTCAACCTGCGGTTCGCCGGCACCAGGGAGCCGAACAGCTGGCGCGACCGCAGACCCGTGATGCGCGCCCTGCTGCTCCGTGCGCACCCTCATGTCATCGGCACGCAGGAGGGCCTGTACCAGCAACTGCGGGACATCGGCCACGACCTCGGACCGGACTACGAGTGGATCGCCACCGGCCGCGAGGGCGGCAGTCGCGACGAGTCCACGGCCGTCTTCTACGACACCCGGCGCCTGGCCCCGGTCGAGCACTACACCTTCTGGCTCTCCGACACCCCGGAGGTCATCCGCTCCAACACCTGGGGCGCCGCCTTCCCGCGCATCGTCACCTGGGTCCGCTTCCGCGATCTCGCCGACGGCGGGCGGGAGTTCTACGTCCTCAACACGCACTTCGACCATGCCTCCCAGTACGCGCGCGAGCGCAGCGCCCAGCTGCTGACCGAGCGGATCGGGCAGCTGGACCGCTCGCTGCCGGCGGTGGTGACCGGCGACTTCAACGTGCCCGCGCACCGGAACCCGGTCTACGACACGCTGGCGGGCTCGGGACTCGTCGACAGCTGGGACGCGGCGGAGTGGCGCGGCGCCGCCCACGGCACCTTCCACGACTACAAGGGGCTCACGCCGGACGGCGACCGCATCGACTGGATCCTGACCACGCCGTGGGTGAGGACGCACCGGGCGACGATCGACACCTTCTCCGAGCACGGCCAATTCCCCAGCGACCATCTGCCCGTGCGGGCGTCGCTCGGCCTGGCCTGAGCGCGGCCGGACGCGGCGAGGCCCCCGCGGCCGTTCGTGCGGTCGCGGGGGCCTCGCCGAGCCGTGCGGCGGTCAGCCCTTGCGGGACTTGACCTCCTCGGTCAAGGCGGGGACGACGTCGAAGAGGTCGCCGACGACGCCGTAGTCGACCAGCTCGAAGATCGGGGCCTCGGCGTCCTTGTTGATGGCCACGATGGTCTTCGAGGTCTGCATGCCGGCCCGGTGCTGGATCGCGCCGGAGATGCCGGACGCGATGTACAGCTGCGGGGAGACCGACTTGCCGGTCTGGCCGACCTGGTTGGTGTGCGGGTACCAGCCCGCGTCCACCGCGGCACGCGAGGCACCGACGGCCGCGCCGAGGGAGTCGGCGAGCGCCTCGATGACCGAGAAGTTCTCCGCGCCGTTGACGCCACGGCCACCGGAGACCACGATCGCGGCCTCGGTCAGCTCCGGACGCCCGGTCGACTCACGCGGCGTGCGGGCGGTCACCTTGGTGCCGGTCGCCTTCTCGGAGAAGGAGACGGCCAGGGCCTCCACCGCACCGGCGGCCGGGGCGGCCTCCACGGCGGCCGAGTTCGGCTTGACCGTGATGACCGGGGTGCCCTTGGAGACACGGGACTTGGTGGTGAAGGAGGCGGCGAACACCGACTGGGTGGCCACCGGGCCCTCCTCGCCGGCCTCCAGGTCGACGGCGTCGGTGATGATGCCGGAGCCGATGCGCAGCGCGAGCCGGGCGGCGATCTCCTTGCCCTCCGCGGAGGACGGGACCAGCACGGCGGCCGGGGAGACGGCCTCGACGGCGGCCTGCAGGGCGTCGACCTTCGGCACGACCAGGTAGTCGGCGTACTCGGACGCCTCGTGCGTGAGCACCTTGACGGCGCCGTGCTCGGCGAGGGCGGCGGCGGTGTCACCGGCGCCGTTGCCCAGAGCGACGGCGACCGGCTCGCCGATGCGGCGGGCGAGCGTCAGCAGCTCCAGGGTGGGCTTGCGGACGGCACCGTCCACGTGGTCGACGTAGACGAGAACTTCAGCCATGGGAAGAGAACTCCTTGCGGATGTGCGAAGTCTGAGGGGAGGTGAGCGGGTTGAGCCGCGCGGCTCAGATGAACTTCTGGCTCGCGAGGAACTCGGCGAGCTGCTTGCCGCCCTCGCCCTCGTCCTTGACGATCGTGCCCGCGGTCCGGGCCGGACGCTGGTTCGCGGCCTCGACCTTGGTCCAGGCACCCTCGAGACCGATCTCCTCGGCCTCGATCTCCAGGTCCGACAGGTCCCAGGACTGAACCGGCTTCTTCTTCGCCGCCATGATGCCCTTGAAGGACGGGTAACGCGCCTCGCCCGACTGGTCGGTGACCGACACGACGGCCGGCAGCGCGGCCTCCAGCTGCTCGGTGGCACTGTCACCGTCACGGCGGCCCTTGACGGTGCCGTCCTCGACGCTGACCTCGGACAGCAGCGTCACCTGCGGCACGCCCAGACGCTCGGCGACCAGCGCCGGTACGACACCCATGGTGCCGTCGGTGGAAGCCATGCCGGAGACGACCAGGTCGTAGCCCGCCTTCTCGATCGCCTTGGCCAGCACCAGCGAGGTACCGATCGCGTCGGTGCCGTGCAGGTCGTCGTCCTCGACGTGGACGGCCTTGTCCGCACCCATCGACAGCGCCTTGCGCAGCGCGTCCTTGGCGTCCTCGGGACCGATGGTCAGGACGGTGATCTCCACGTCGTCGTCCGAGTTCTCGGAGATCTGCAGCGCCTGCTCGACCGCGTACTCGTCGAGCTCGGAGAGCAGACCGTCCACGTCGTCCCGGTCGACGGTCAGGTCATCGGCGAAGTGCCGGTCGCCAGTGGCGTCGGGCACGTACTTCACAGTGACAACGATCCTCAAGCTCACGCCGGCTCTCCTACTGCAATCGTCATTTCGGTGCTGTCCAGTTTCAGGCAGCATAGGCGCCTCAAGCGGCCGATCCCGATCGGGGCGGCCCGCGCTCCGAGCGAAACATTACTCGTCAGTACACCCAGAACGTTCCCGCTAAGCAAGCGCTTTGAACTGTGACCTTTGCAACGCAGCGTAATCGGAATCCGACCACTTCGCAGCGGAGCGGGAGCGTGATCAGTCCCGCAGAGCGTTGAACCCGCCCTGGTGGTAGAGGAGCGGGCGGCCGGGACCGGCCGGGTCGCCGAGGACCACCTCGGCCACCACGATGCGCTGGTCCGCCGCGGGCACGCGGCCGACGACCCGGCACACCAGCCAGGCGAGGACGTCGTCGAGCACCGGTACGCCCTCGGGGCCCTCGCGCCAGGTCGTGGGTGCCCCGAAGCGGTCGGCGCCGCTGCGGGCGAAGGTGGCGGCCAGCTCCTGCTGGTGCTCGCCGAGTATGTGGACGCCTATGTGCCCGGCCGAGGAGACCGCCGGCCAGCTGGAGGCGGCGGTGCTGATGCCGAAGGAGACCAGCGGGGGATCGGCGGAGACGGAGGTGAGGGACGTGGCGGTGAAGCCGACCGGCCCCGCGTCGCCCGGCGCGGTGATCACGGCGACACCCGCGGCATGCCGCCGGAAGACGGAGCGCAGCAGGTCGGGCGAGGCGAGCTGAGGGGTTCTGGTGCCGAGGCCGGGTGTGACCGACATGGAGTTGTCCTTCTGGGGAGAGGGGCGAACCGGTCCGTGGCCGCTCAACGGCCCGGACAGCAGGCACTCGCGGTACGCGCCGGATCGATGGGAGCCCGCCCGTGGCGAAGGAGTTCCGTAGGCATAGGGTCAGGCTGACGATACGTGGTGCACACAGTCAAGTACGTTCCGGCATCTGGGAGATGCCTCACCCCGCGGCCGCGGACCGCCCCACCGCCTCCCCCAGTGCGGCGATGACGTCGGCCTTGCGCGGCTGACCGGTGGCCCGCCGGACCACCCGGCCCCGGGCGTCGAGGACCAGCACGGTCGGGGTCCTGAGGATGCCCAGTGCGCGCACGAGGTCCAGGTGGGCCTCGGCATCGATCTCGACGTGGGTCACGCCCCGGACCAGGCCGGCCACCTCCTCCAGGACGCGCCGCGTGGCCCGGCAGGGGGCACAGAAGGCGCTGGAGAACTGCACCAGCGTGGCCCGCTCACCGAGCTCCCCGCCCAGCGCACCGAGCTCTCCGCCCAGCTCATCGAGCTCCCCGCCCGGCTCGGCCGTGCCGAGCCGCTTCCCGTCGTCACGCCCACGCACGCGTACCCTCCCGCTTCGCCGCCGGTGAAGCACTCCGTCGGCGCCCGCCGCGACGAGCGCCACCGTACGCGCCGCACGTACGGTCACCACCCGCACCAGCATCCGGGAGACGCCGAGGATTCCCGGCGCGCCCGGAGCACCTTCCTCGACCCGGTTTCCGCCACGGCCCCGGGTACGGGATGCACCTGGTGGTACGGCAGCTCACTACGTGACGAGTATCTCGCCACTCTCCGGCACCAGGACTGGCCACCCACTCGTTACTTGGGGCACGATCTGCGCAATGCCGTAAACCTACGGCTGCGTAACTTCCGCGCCGGGAGAACCCTTCCCAGGCAGAGAGAAGGGGTCCGACCCATCCATGGCTGAGCTTGTCTACCGTCCCGTCATCGGCCTCGCCAAGACGATGTTCAAGGCCTGGGACCTCAAGATCGACTGCAGGGGGTCGGAGAACGTCCCGCGTTCGGGTGGCGCCGTGCTGGTGAGCAACCACATCAGCTACCTGGACTTCATCTTCGACGGGCTCGCGGCCCTGCCGCAGAAGCGCCTGGTCCGCTTCATGGCCAAGGAGTCCGTCTTCCGGCACCGGATCTCCGGCCCGCTGATGCGCGGCATGAAGCACATCCCGGTGGACCGCAAGCAGGGCGAGACGGCCTACCAGCATGCGCTGCAGTCGCTGCGCGCCGGCGAGATCGTCGGTGTCTTCCCCGAGGCCACGATCTCCCAGTCCTTCACCCTGAAGAGCTTCAAGTCGGGTGCCGCGCGCATGGCCCAGGAGGCCGGCGTCCCGCTCATCCCGATGGCACTGTGGGGCACGCAGCGGCTGTGGACCAAGGGCCACCCGCGCAACTTCAAGCGCAGCCACACCCCGATCACCATCCGGGTCGGCGCGCCGGTGGAGGCGCCGCAGGACCAGTACGCCGGCGCCATCACCCGGCGGCTGCGCGAGCGCGTCCAGGAGCTCCTGGAGGCCGCGCAGCGCGCCTATCCCGTGCGTCCCAAGGGACCGGACGACACCTGGTGGATGCCCGCGCACCTCGGCGGCACGGCGCCGACTCCCGAGCAGGTGAAGGCTGCGGAGGCCGGCTGAGCCCTCACGCCGGACCACCCCGGAGCGCGCGCGGCAGCGTCCGCCAGAGGTGCTCGCGGTCGCGGGCCGATCGCAGCGCCGCCAGGACGGACGGGTCGGGTGCCGCGTACAGGACCGGGTGGTCCACCTCGCCGGCGTCCGGGTCGGGGGTGAAGGCCAGCCGCTCGCCGTCCAGGGAGAACCGGGCGTCCACGCCCGGTTTGTTGCCCCGCGGGTCCTGGCGGTGCCAGGTGCCGTGGAAGCGCACGGCGACCAGGCCGTGCAGCACGTCGAACTTCTGGTAGCACAGGGCCGTCGGGATGTCCTCGGCGCGCAGCAGGGCCGCGAGCGCGTGCGCCTTGGCGTAGCAGATGCCGGTGCGCCGCTCCAGGACGTCGGAGGCACGCCAGGTGACGCGCGGATCACCGGAATCCTGCGAGTGCGGGATGGTGTCGCGTACGAACTCGAACGCCAGGCGTGCATAGGCATACGAGTCCGCCGCAATTCTGGCCAGCTCCGCGGCCGTCTTCCGCACCAGCGGGTGGTCGTGGTCGATGACCTCGTCGGCAGCCAGGTAGGCGGACAGGTCAGGATCGTGCTGGATCAGCTCCATGCCCGCAGAGCATAGGAATGCGATCACGCGAAGGTCAATGAATTTTCGAGCAATCGCATACCTATGCAGACTGAGGTGCTAGTGCCGCGCCATCTCCTCCTTGAGCGCGGCGACGAACGCGTCCACGTCGTCCTCGGTCGTGTCGAAGGCGCACATCCAGCGCACGACGCCGGCCGCCTCGTCCCAGAAGTAGAAGCGGAACCGCTTCTGCAGACGCTCGCTCACCTCGTGCGGGAGCTTGGCGAAGACGCCGTTGGCCTGCACCGGGTGGAGGATCTCGACGCCGTGCACGGCGCGCGCGCCCTCGGCCAGCCGCTGGGCCATCTCGTTGGCGTGGCGGGCGTTGCGCAGCCAGAGGTCCTTGGCGAGCAGCGCCTCCAGCTGCACCGACACGAAGCGCATCTTGGAGGCGAGCTGCATCGACAGCTTGCGCAGGTGCTTCATGTGGCTGACGGCGTCCTGGTCGATGACGACGACCGCCTCGCCGAAGATCGCGCCGTTCTTCGTCCCGCCCAGGGAGAGGATGTCGACGCCGGCCGCGTTGGTGAACGTCCGCATCGGGACGTCCAGCGACGCGGCCGCGTTGGCGATGCGGGAGCCGTCCAGGTGCACCTTCATGCCGTGCGCGTGGGCGTGGTCGCAGATCGCCCGGATCTCGTCGGGCGTGTAGAGCGTGCCGAGCTCCGTGCTCTGGGTGATCGAGACGGCCTGCGGCATGGCGCGGTGCTCGTCGTCCCAGCCGTACGCCTGCCGGTCGATCAGCTCCGGGGTGAGCTTTCCGTCGGGGGTGGGCACGGTGAGCAGTTTCAGGCCGCCCATGCGCTCCGGCGCCCCGCCCTCGTCGACGTTGATGTGCGCGCTCTCGGCGCAGATCACGGCTCCCCAGCGGTCGGTGACCGCCTGGAGCGCGACGACGTTCGCGCCGGTGCCGTTGAACACCGGGAAGGCCTCCGCCGTGGGGCCGAAGTGGCTGCGGACCAGCTTCTGGAGGTTCTCGGTGTAGTCGTCCTCGCCGTACGCGACCTGGTGCCCGCCGTTGGCCAGGGCCAGCGCGGCGAGCACCTCCGGGTGGGCCCCGGCGTAGTTGTCACTGGCGAAACCGCGGACCTGCGGATCGTGATGGCGACGCGCGTCGGTCTTCGGGGGGTTCACGGCTTCTCGGTCAGCCACAGACGCTTTCCGTTCACATCGGCGGCGGGCCTGCTCCAGACGTCGACGATGGCCTCGGCCAGGTCCTTGACGTCCGTGAAGCCCGCGAACTTCGCGTTGGGGCGGTCCGCGCGCATCGCGTCGTGCACCAACGCCTTCACGACCAGGATCGCAGCCGCCGACGTCGGCCCTTCGGCGCCTCCCGCCTTGCGGAAGAAGTCGGCCAGGGCCAGCGTCCACGCCTCGGCCGCGGCCTTGGCGGCGGCGTACGCGGCGTTGCCCGCGGTGGGCCTGCTCGCGCCCGCGGCGCTGATCAGCACGTACCGGCCGCGGTCGCTGTGCTGCAGCGCCTCGGAGAAGGCGAGGGAGGTGTTCTGCACCGTGCGGATGAGCAGCAGCTCCAGGAAGTCCCAGTCGTCGAGGCTGGTCTTGATGAAGGTCTCACTGCCGCGCCAGCCGCCGACGAGGTGGACCAGGCCGTCGACGCGGCCGAACTCCTTCTCGATGTGCTGGGCCCATTCCTTGGTGGCCTCCAGGTCCAGCAGGTCCACCGGCTCCCCGGTGACGGTGGCGCCGCCCGAGGCGTACCGGGCCGCGTCCACGGCCTCCGCGAGCCGTACCGGATCGTTGTCGGCGGCGACCACGGTCGCCCCCGACTCGGCCAGCCTGAGCAGTGCCGCGCGCCCGGCGGGCCCGCCTCCGCCCGCGACCGCGATCACCGCACCGCTGAGAGCTCCGTTCCCCGCCATGGTCTTCGCCTCCTGAGCCACGTTCTCGGTGGTGCGGTCGCTCACGCGGCGACCCGCTCCGCGCTCTCCGCGGTGATGCCCTTCGTGGAGGCAATCACGTTCTTCAGCTTCTTGGAGAGGGCTTCATAGAACATGCTCAACGGAAACTCGTCAGGAAGCACGTCATCGACGAGCTTTCGCGGCGGCAAGGTCAGATCCAGGGCGTCGGGACCCTTGGCCCAGCGCGATCCGGGGTGCGGGGCCAGGTAGGCGGAGACCAGCTCGTAGCCGGCGAACCAGTGCACGAGTTTCGGGCGGTCGATGCCGTCGCGGTAGAGCTGCTCGATGTCGGCGCACAGCTGGTTGGTGACCTGCGGGGCGCGCTGCCAGTCGATGAACAGCTTGTTGTCGGTCCAGCGCACGACGTCGTGCTTGTGCAGGTAGGCGAAGAGCAGCTGGCCGCCCAGGCCGTCGTAGTTGCGCACGCGCTCGCCGGTGACCGGGAAGCGGAACATGCGGTCGAAGAGCACCGCGTACTGCACGTCACGCGCCTGCGGGACGCCGTCGGCCTCCAGCTTCACGGCCTCCTTGAAGGCGGTGAGGTCGCAGCGCAGCTCCTCCAGGCCGTACATCCAGAACGGCTGCCGCTGCTTGATCATGAACGGGTCGAAGGGCAGGTCGCCATGGCTGTGGGTGCGGTCGTGGACCATGTCCCACAGGACGAAGGCCTCCTCGCAGCGCTTCTGGTCGTGCACCATCGCCGCGACGTCCTCGGGCAGGTCGACGCCCAGGATGTCGACGGCGGCGTCGGTGACCCGGCGGAAGCGGGCGGCCTCGCGGTCGCAGAAGATGCCACCCCAGGAGAATCGTTCCGGCGCCTCGCGCACGGCGATGGTCTCGGGGAAGAGCACGGCGGAGTTGGTGTCGTAGCCGGCCGTGAAGTCCTCGAACGTGATCCCGCAGAACAGCGGGTTGTCGTAGCGGGTGCGCTCCAGTTCGGCCAGCCACTCGGGCCACACCATGCGCAGCACGACCGCCTCGAGGTTGCGGTCGGGGTTGCCGTTCTGCGTGTACATCGGGAAGACGACCAGGTGCTGCAGGCCGTCCGCGCGGTGCGCGGCGGGCTGGAAGGCGAGCAGGGAGTCGAGGAAGTCGGGGATCCCGAAGCCGCCCTCGGCCCACCGGTCCAGGTCCTTGGCCAGGGCCTCGTGGTAGTCGCTGTCGTGCGGGAGCAGCGGGGAGAGCTCACGCAGGGCCTCGACGACACGCCCGACGGCGGCCTCGGCGTCCGCGCGCCCGGGGGCGCCCTCGGCCTCGAAATCGATCGACCCGTCCTTGGACTGCCATGGCCGGATCAGCTCCACGGCATCCTTGAGCACCGGCCACGCCGGGTGCTCGACCACCCTGGTCGCGGGAGAAACCTGCTCCCCCATAGCCGCCTGCACAAGAATTTCCGTCATGTCCCATCCTCCACGGGAGAAGCTCGCGTATCGAGACCGTATACATACGAGCTTCCTTCCAGCAAGAGGAGCCTCGGGAGATTATCCTGTGCAACCGCATGGTCACCGAAGTTTTTTCTGTCTGATGCGGTGAAGACCGTCGTTCCGGGTATACGTACCCGCCCCACGGGTAGGAACCTGAGGTCAATGTCACCAGGACTCGCCCACGTCAGGGTGACGGCACCCGGCGGCACGGGCCGGATTCGCCCCGAACGCCACGCCAATCCCCTGTGTACGAGCGGGTTCATCGCGAGACGGGGCCGTTAGGCTGCGGCTCTGCCCGTGTGGCCGTCCGCTCCGGTCCGCGCGCACGCCGAGCCGCCGTCGACGGAAGCGAGTTGAACCTTGAACTTCCTTACCATCGGTCACCGCGGAGTCATGGGTGTCGAGCCCGAGAACACCCTCCGTTCCTTCGTCGCCGCCCAGCACGCCGGGCTCGACGTGATCGAACTCGATCTGCATCTGAGCAAGGACGGCGCCCTCGTCGTCATGCACGACACCGACGTGGACCGAACGACCGACGGCACCGGCCCGATCGCCGAGAAGACCCTCGCCGAGCTGCGTGCCCTGGACGCGGGCCGCGGGGAGCGCGTGCCGGTCTTCGAGGAGGTCCTGGAGGCGGTCACCTCGCCGCTCCAGGCCGAGATCAAGGACGTGCAGGCGGCCAGGGCGCTCGCCGAGGTCATGCTCCGGCGCGACCTGGTCTCCCGGGTGGAGGTGTCCTCGTTCCACGACGAGGCGGTCGCCGAGACCGCCCGGCTGGTGCCCGGGGTGCGGACCGCGCTGATCGGCAGCCACTACGGCACCGACATCGTGGAGCGCGCCGTGGAGTGCGGCGCCGCGACCGTCTGCCTCAACATCCGCCGGCTGACGCTGGAGATCGTCGAGATGGCCCGCAAGGCGGACCTGAAGGTCCTCGGCTGGGTGGTGAACACCCAGGACCACCTCCGTCTCGTACGGGCCCTGCAGCTGGACGGCGCCACCACCGACTACCCGGAGATCAAACGCACCGGACGCTTCACCGCGTGACCGGCCGCCCGGGGCTCACGCCAGCTCCTTGACCAGCAGCTCGAACTGCAGATCGGCGCGCTGCGGGACGCCGAAGCGCTCGTCGCCGTACGGGAACGGCGTCATCCTTCCCGTACGGCGGTAGCCGCGCCGCTCGTACCAGGCGATCAGGTCCTCGCGCACGGAGATCACGGTCATGTGCATCTCGCGCACGCCCCACGTCTCGCGCGCCGCCCGCTCCGCCTCCGCGATGATCACCTTGCCGAGGCCGGCGCCCTGCAGCTGCGGGCTGACGGCGAACATCCCGAAGTAGGCGTACGCACCGCGGTGTTCGAGCTGGCAGCAGGCGATCACGGCGCCGCCGCGCTCGACCGTCAGCAGCCGGCTGTCGGGGGCCTTGATGACGGCGAGCACGCCCTCCGTGTCGGTGCGCCGGCCCTCCAGGATGTCCGCCTCGGTGGTCCAGCCGGTCCGGCTCGAGTCCCCGCGGTAGGCCGACTCGATCAGTGCGACCAGGGCGTCCACGTCGGCGTCGACGGCGTCACGGAACGTCAGTCCGGTGGCGGCGGTGTCCATGGTGCGGCTCTCCGATCTCTCACGCGGCGCGGGCACGCACGAGCGTAACGCCGACAGTAGGCTCAGGACGCATGGTGCATGTTCTGAGCAGCCGCACTCTTGTCCGGCCCACTGATCCCGAACGCTCCCGGCGGTTCTACGGCGAGCAGCTGGGGCTGGCCGTCCACCGCGAGTTCGGCACGGGACCCGAGCGCGGCACCGTGTACTTCCTGGGCGGGGGCTTCCTGGAGGTCTCCGGGCGGTCGCAGGCGGGGTCCTCCCCGGGCGTGGGGCTGTGGCTGCAGGTCGCGGACGCCGCCGCGGCGCACGAGGAACTGCTCGCCAAGGGGGTCGAGATCGTGCGGCCGCCGGTGAAGGAGCCCTGGGGCCTGGTCGAGATGTGGATCGCGGACCCGGACGGCACGCGGATCGTCCTCGTCGAGGTGCCGGCGGACCACCCGATCCGCTACCGGCCCGGCATCTGACGCCGCCGGCGGCGGTCGGTACGGGCCGGCTCCCGGAAACCGGCGCCCGGCGGCCGGTCGATCCACGGCGGGCGTTCAGGCGCGCAGCGCGCCGAGGTGCCCTTCGAGGCGGCCCAGCAACTCGCCGAGCAGTCCGGCCAGTTCACCTTGCCCCCGCGGGTCGAGGACGGCCAGTACGGCGGTCTCGTAGGACAGTTGCTCGGGGAGGATGCCGTCGACGAGGTCACGGCCGGTGTCGGTGAGGCGGACGTGCGCCACGCGGCGGTCGCGCGTGTCGCCGCGGCGCTCCACCAGACCGCGCTCGGTCAGCTGCTTGAGCCGCTTGGTGACGGCGGCACCCGAGGAGAAGGTCTCGCGGGCCAGGTCGCCGGGGGTCAGCTCGTGGCCGGTGCGGCGCAGCGCGCCCAGCAGGTCGAACTCGGGACGGCTGAGACCGGCACGGCGCAGCGGCGCGTCCTCGGCCTGCTGGAGGAGGGCGGCGCAGCGGTTGATGCGGCCGATGATCTCCATGGGGCCGGTGTCGAGATCGGGGTGGACGGCCTGCCACTGCCGCACGACCGCGGAGACGGTGTCGTCGCCTCTGCCCGCCCCCGCCTGCCGTCCGTTCGGTGCCGTCATGGCCGTACGCCCTCCGCTCTCTCGCTGAGGTGCAGCCCCTGGTGCCGCACCGTAGCCGCGAGCGTACGGTGTCCGGCCTGCTCGGCGCGCACGACCCGCTCCTGGGGCAGGGCGCGCTGCCACCATTCGCCGGAGGCGGCGTCGGCGGTGGCGCGCAGTTCGGCCAGGGCGGAGGCGAGCGCGCGGCGGGCGGACTCCACGGCGGCGGGCGCGGGGGCGGACTCGGCCAGGAGACGGGCGGCGTGTTCGCGGGCGCGTGCGGTGGCGGTCAGGGCGTGCTCGACGCGGTCGCCGGAGCGGCGGTTGGTGACGGCGACGGCGGCGAGGAAGCCCACCAGGGCGCCGACGGCGGTGTCCACGACCCGCTCGGTGATCAGCACCCCGGGCTCCTGGAATCCGGTGAACTCGGTGATGAGCAGGGCCATCGGGGTCACGCAGACGGAGCCGAGCCAGTAGTTGCGGCCGATCAGCGCCTCGGCGCCGAAGTTGAAGGCGAGGCAGCACAGGACGAGCGCCGCGGGGCCGAGGTGGGCGAGCGGGACGACGGCGGCGAAGAGGAGGACGCCGAGGAGGTTGCCGACGACGCGCTGGACGCTGCGGGTCCAGGTGAGGGCGAGGTTGGCCTGGTAGAGCGAGGCCGCGGTGACCAGCGCCCAGTAGGGGCGGCCGACACCGAGGGCGAGGGAGGCGTATCCGGCGAGGGCGCAGCCCAGGGCGGTGCGGACGGCGATGGGGGCGAGCGGGCCGAGTCGCGCCCGCAACGGGCGGGCCGGGGCGGCGAGTTCGGCCTCCACACCGAGGATCTCACCGGACGCCGCCGGGTCGTGGACCTGCGGGACCGGACCGGTTCCGGTCAACTCGCCTGCCCAGGTGCGCAGTTGTTCCGGATCGGTGTCCGCGGGGGCGGCGAGGGCGACCTCGGCGCGGACGACGAGGCGTTCCAGGCCGCGCCGGGTGCGGGTGTCCCGGGCGGCCAGGAGCGACTGCCAGGCGGCCTGTACCGCGGCGGCCGCCGCGGCGCGGGCGTGGCCGTCCGCGGCGCCGCGCGTGGCGGCGTGCCCGGCCGCGGCCTTCAGGGCCCCCGCGGTGGCCCGGCGCTCGGGTCCGTGCGGACGCAGCAGCCCGGGGGCCATGCCGACGAGCCAGGACCACGCGCCCGCCGCGCCGGCCAGCGCGAGGTGGCCGGGGACCTGGCCGAGCGTCTGCGGCGCGAAGAGGGAGGCGGAGGTGACGAAGGTGAGCACCACGTTGCCGGGCGGGCCGAGGCGGGTCGCGTCGCACAGCGCCTTCTGCAGCGCGGCCAGCAGCGCACCGACCGTGACGAGGACGACGGCGGAGGAGGTGAGCGAGGCGACGGCCAGGGAGACGGCGAGGCCGCCGACCATGCCGAGCACCACCCGGGCCAGGACGCGGGCCCGGGCGGCGTAGGGGCGGTTGTGGGCGTACAGCGCGCACAGCGACCCGGCCATGGTGTACAGCGCCAGGTCGAGGCGGCCGAGGGCCAGCAGGAGCAGGTTGGGCGGGGCGACCGAGGCGACCACGCTCAGCGCGGGCTTGAACCAGATGTCCGCGGGCCGGCCGAGGCGCAGGACACCGGCGAGCGGGAGGCGTCGGGTGCGCGGGGCGGGGGCGGGGGGCACTGGCGTCATACGACATAACCTTAGCAGGTGTTTTACTTGTAAACGACATGTCGGGGCCGGAGCTCTGTCCGCCGCTCACCTGCCGTGCTCCCGGGAATGCTCCCCGCGTACACCCTTGCGCTCGCGTGCGCGCCGCATGATGGGGGAAGCGACTGACTGTCGACGTCGTCGAGCGGGGAGGTGCGCGTGCACGGACCGGCTTCGCCCGGCTGGCTGCTGGTCGCGCTGTGTGCGGCGACCGGGGCCTACTGCCTCCTGCGGATGCGCAGCACGGTCGAGGAGCAGCGCCGGTCCGCGGGCGGCGAGGCGGTGATGGGCTTCGGCATGGCCGCGATGGCCGTGCCGGCGGCGGTGTTCAGCCCGCCGGCCTGGACCTGGCCCCTCTACGCGGCCGTCTTCGGCGCCGCCGCGCTGCGCGCCCTGTGGTCGGCGCGGTCGAGCCCGCACCACCTGCACCACCTGGTGGGCGCCTCGGCCATGGTCTACATGTCGGTCGTGATGGCCGCGTCCCCGGGCCACCACGCCGGGCACGGCACGACGTCCGGGATCCCCCTGCTGACCGGCGCCCTCCTGCTCTACTTCACCGGATACGTGCTGCTGGCGGGAGCACGGCTCGTACCGGTGGCGGCGGGCGGCGGGGCCGTCGGGTGGGGCGACCGGCCGGAACTGGCGAACGCGTGCCGGCTGGCGATGGGGATCGCGATGGTGGCGATGCTGATCACGCTCTGAGCGGGGACCCGTTCCCGGTCGAAGCCGGGACCCGGTTCTCACCCGGGGCCGGGGTCCTGGTCCCGGATCCGGGCGGGATTTCCGGTCAGGCAACCGTTGATTGCGTCACTTTGCGCGACAGACCGTATGCCGGACCCGCGTCCGCTCCTAGGGTGAGCGCCATGATGGTCCCCGCGGCTCTGCTGCTGCTCGGCGCGCTGACCGCCGTCGTGGCCCCCCGGCTGCTCACCCGGGCGGACTGGCAGGACCGTGAACCGGTGGTCGCACTGTGGGTGTGGCAGTGCGTGGTGGCGGCCGTCCTGCTGTGCTGTGCGCTGTCGATGACCCTCAGCGCCGCGGCCGCCTGGCAGGCGGTACGCGGCCATCTGTTCGCCGGGGCGCCGCACGGGGTCGTGGACGCCTACGCGCTCGGCGCCACCGGCCCCTGGGCCGCGGCGACCGCGGTGATTCTCGCCTCCGCCGGCCTGTGGAGCGGCACCATGCTGGTACGGGAGGTCCTGCGGGCGCGCGCCCACCGCCGCCGGCACCGGGACGAACTGCGGCTGCGCGCCCCGCTGTTGCCCGGTGAGGAACCCGCGGGCGGCCGGCTGGTCGTGCTGGAGGGCGAGCGGCCCGACGCCTGGTGGCTGCCCGGTGCCGCACCCCGGCTCGTCGTCACCACAGCCGCGCTGCGCCGGCTGAAGGGCCGGCAGCTGGACGCCGTCCTCGCCCACGAGCAGGGGCACGCGCAGGCCCGGCACGACTGGCTGCTGCACTGCTCGGACGCGCTGGCGGGCGGGTTCCCGCAGGTGCCGGTGTTCGCGGCGTTCCGCGCCGAGATGCACCGCCTGGTCGAGCTCGCCGCCGACGACATGGCCTCCCGCCGCCACGGCCGCCTCACCACCGCGCTCGCGCTCGTCGAACTGAACGAGGACCGGGGCGTGTTCGGCCCCTCGCCGGCCCCGCAGGCGCACGTTCCGCAGCGGGTGCGCCGGCTGCTCAGCGCGCCCGACCGGCTGCCGGCGTCCCGGCGCCTGGGACTGACGGCGACCGCCGCGCTGGTACCCGTGGTACCGGTGCTGGTGGCGTTCGTCCCGGGACTGCGGGCGCTGGGATAGGCACGGTCCGCCGGGCGCCCACGTCACACCTTGCTCTCCTCGTCCGCAGGGGCGCAGGCCGCACACCCCGCTCGCGCGGTCCGCCCGGACGAAGACCTCACACCCCGCCGCCATAGTTCGCCCGGCCTCCGACCCCGCACCCCGCACCCCGCACCCCGCACCCCGATCGTCCCAGGTGCTGGTTTCGCGCCTCGCCGGGCGGCGAGGAGCACTTTATGCACCGTGCGCCCGTCGGCTCCCCCGCCCGCTCGCCCGCCGCTCGCGCCGCCGTCCGTGCCGCAGCCGTTCTCGCCGTGTGCTCCGCGCTGCTGCTCGTCCTGGTCGCGGTCCGCTGGCATCCACTGATCGGCGTCGACGGCGGCATCTCCCGCACCACGCACCGCTGGGCCGTCCGCGAAGCCGGTCTCACCCACGTGGTGCGCGTCCTGACCGACTGGGTCTGGGACCCGCTGACGATGCGCCTGGTGAGCGCGGTCGCCGTGGTGTGGCTGGCGTGGCGCCGCTCGGCGTGGTGGACGGCACTCTGGCTGGCAGCCACCGTCGTCCTGGGCGCCGTGCTGCAGCAAGGTCTCAAGGCGGCGGTCGACCGCCCGCGCCCGGTCTGGCGCGACCCCGTCGACTCGGCCCACTACGCCTCCTTCCCCTCGGGCCACGCGATGACGGCCACGCTCGTCTGCGGCCTGCTGCTCTGGCTCCTGCACCGCTCCGGCCCCGGCCGCGCCCTGTGGCGTACGGCGACGGCGGTGGCGCTCGTGTCCGTGGCAGGGGTGGGTTTCACGCGCGTGTGGCTGGGGGTGCACTGGACGTCCGACGTGCTGGGCGGCTGGCTCCTGGGCGCGACGGTCGCGGCGCTGGCGGTGGCGGTCCACCGGCGCGGGCGGCCGTGAGCCCGGCCCCTGCGGGCAGGCGATCTTTCAGCGCAGCGGAACGCACCCGTAGGATCCGCACATGATGACGGCTGTGCTGTTCGACTTCTCGGGCACCCTCTTCCGCGTCGAGTCCACCGACGCCTGGCTGCGCGCCGCGCTCGACCAGGCCGGGATCGCGCTCCCCGAGGCCGAGTTGGACCAGGCGGCCAAGGCGCTCCAGGTGGCGGGCGCGCTGCCCGGCGGTGCTCCGCCGGCACACCTCCCCGACGGCTTCGCCGAGATGTGGTCGGTCCGGGACCGGAGCGCCGAGCTGCACCGGGCCGCGTACACCGGCCTGTCCCGCCAAGTACCGCTGCCCGACCCGTCGTTGCACGACACGCTGTACGACCGCCACATGACGCCGGCGGCGTGGGCGCCCTACCCCGACGCCGCCGAGGTGCTGTACGGGCTGTGCGAGCGCGGCATCGGCATCGGCGTGGTCAGCAACATCGGCTGGGACCTGCGCCCCGTCTTCCGCGAGCACCACCTGGACCGGTTCGTGGACACGTACGTCCTGTCCTACGAGTACGGCGTCCAGAAGCCCGACCCGCGGCTGTTCGCGGTGGCCTGCGAGGCGCTCGAGGCCGAGCCGAAGGACGTCCTGATGGTCGGCGACGACCGGCGCGCGGACGGCGGCGCCACGGCCCTGGGCTGCCGGGTGCACCTGGTGGACCACCTGCCCACGGCCGAACGGCCGGACGCGCTGCGGGCCGTGCTGGACCTGGTGGACTGAGCGGGACCGGACGGGCCGGACCGCACGCCGCGTGACGGGACGCACTCAAGAAGGTAGGGCCGCATGACCGGACGCGGCGGTGGCCGGACGGGGCTCGGGCCCGGCCGGTCACCGCCGCGGCCCTCTCACTCCAGGTAGCCCTCCACCTGCGACGACGGACGCACCGCCGCCTCGTCCGGGTTCTCCCCGTACTCGGTCTTGGCGCGCCGCTGGCGCAGCAGGTCCCAGCACTGGTCGAGCTCGCGCTCCAGCTCTGTGAGCCGCTGCCGTTCCGTCGTGCTGTCGATCTCGCCGGCCGAGAGGGACGTACGGAGCTCGCGCTCGTTCTCGACCATCTCCGTGATCCTGGCCAGGATCCGCTGGTCCTGTTCCATCTCCGCAGGCCTCCTCCGCTCGGCAGTCGTGCCCACTTTAGGGACGGGCGGGCCGTTGTGCGACGGGAGTGCCGGGGTGCGGGTACGATCCGGGAAGTAGCCTCAGGACACCATCTGGGCGATATGACCGCCCGCCTGAGACGATCCCCCGCGTCGCCCCAGACGGACGGCAGCCCTGACCAGCCCCTACGGAGCATCGATCGTGGACGCTGCTGAGTATAGTTGGCTGGCAGCCAGTCAACGCAGGAGTTAAGCATGTCCCCGCGCAGCGCCTCGGTCAATGAAGAGTTGCGACGGCGTTCCCGGGAACGGCTTCTGCAGGCGGCCGTCGAACTGGTCGGCGAGCACGGCTACGAGGCGACGACGCTCGCCGACATCGCCGACAGGGCCGGCTCGGCACGCGGCCTGGTGTCGTACTACTTCCCGGGAAAACGCCAGCTGGTGCAGTCCGCGGTGCACCGGCTGATGCACCGCACGCTGGAGGAGGCGCTGGAGCGGGAGCCGCGCAGCGAGGACGGCCGGGAGCGGATGGCGCGGGCCATCGACGCGATCCTGGGGCTGGGCCGGGACCGGCCCGTGCTGATGCGCCAGCACATGGCCGGACTGCTGCAGGCGGAGGGCTTCGTGCAGTGCCCGGAGCAGCAGCGCCTGGCCGAACTGCTGCGGGACGTGGTCGCCCGGCACGGCTCACGGGACGTCGACGTGGACTACCCGATGATGCGGTCCCTGCTGATGGGCGCCGTCTACGCGATGGTGCTGCCGAACGTCCCGATGTCGTTCACCACCCTGCGGGCGGAGCTGTTCAAGCGCTACCGGCTCGACTGGGAGATGGGCACACCGCCGGGCAGCGGCGCGGCGGTGGCCGGCGCGGCCGGTGACTCGGACCTGTCGCGGTTCTTCGCGACCGGCGAGGGCCCGCAGGAACGGCCCGGCCGCGAGGGCCGGGCCAACTCCCCGGAGCAGTCGGGCCAGTTGTAGGCGTCCGGCGCTACGAGGCGGCTCTGCGGCGGGCATGACGGGGCGTCAGGAAGCCTGAGTCGCGCGCCTGCGAGATCAGCCGGAGCGTCTTGCGGCGGCTGTGACCGGTCGCGCACATCACCGCGAGCACGGGATCGGTGCCCTGCTGCTGCGCGGTGCGGTACTCCTGGGCGACGCGGCGCCGGCCCTCGATGCCGCGGGGCCACAGCGGCCGGGCCCGCCGGGAGCCCACGGCGGCGAGGCGCCCCGCCGCCGGCTCGGGCGCGGGGGCGCAGGCCCGGAAGAGGGGTTCCTCGATCCAGTCGGCCAGTTCCGCGAGGTCGTCCAGGGACAGCGGCGGCTGGGCCCGGACCTCCTCCAGGGAGACCGACCCGCCGCCGACCACGGCGAGCACGTCGATGCGGGCGCCGTCGCCGAAGCCCAGCCGGACGGTGAACCACGTCGTGGCGCGCTCGTCCTCCCGCACTTCCCACGCGGGCCATACGGACACCGTGCCATCCGTCGGACAACGATCAGAAAGATTAAGAAAGGATGCTTCTCGCACAGGCGGAACGTAACCACCCGATCACATACCGCAAGAACGGACACGCACGTTCACACCCTGTCAGCACCCTGTCAGCGGAGCAGCGGCGGTGCGATGCTGGGGCCGTCCGCGATCTCCTCTCGTAAGGAGTTCCGCCGTGTTGCGTGTCGCCGTCGTCGGCTCCGGGCCGAGCGGGGTCTACACCGCGCAGAATCTCGTCCAGCTCGATTCCGACGTGCGCGTGGACGTCATCGACCGGCTGCCGTGCCCCTTCGGCCTGGTGCGCTACGGCGTCGCGCCCGACCACGAGAAGATCAAGTCACTGCAGAACAACCTGCGTATGGTCCTGGAGCACGAGCGGGTGCGCTTCCTCGGCGCGGTGCGGGTGGGCCCCGGCGGCCTGCCCGCGGCGAGGTTGAGGGAGCTGTACCACGCGGTCGTGTACTGCGTGGGCGCCGCCACCGACCGCCCTCTCGGCATCCCCGGCGAGGATCTGCCGGGCAGTTGGTCGGCGACGCGGTTCGTGTCCTGGTACAGCGCCCATCCGGACGCCGCCGACGACGACGGTTTCCTGCGCGACGTCCGGTCGGCCGTGGTGATCGGCGTGGGCAACGTCGCGGTGGACGTCACCCGGATACTGGCGCGGGGCCCGGCGGAACTGAGCCCGACCGACATGCCGCAGGCGGCACTTCGCGCGCTGGCCGCGAGCCGGGTGGGCGACATCCACATGGTGGGCCGGCGCGGTCCGTCCCAGGCCCGCTTCACCACCAAGGAGCTGCGCGAACTGGGCGGCCTCCCGGGCGCCGGACTCCTCGTGGATCCCGCTGAGTTGGCGCTCGATCCCGGGTGCGCCGACCCCTGCGCGCTCCCGGCGGCCCGGCGCCGCAACGTGGAGGTGCTGCGCGGCTGGGCCCGGGTGCCGCCCGAGGACGCCCCGCGCCGCATCCGGCTGCGCTTCTTCCTGCGCCCGGTCGAACTGCTCGCCGACGGCGGCCGTGTGGCGGCGGTGCGCTTCGAGCGGACGGAGCCCGACGGGCGGGGCGGTGTGCGGGGCACGGGGCAATACGAGGACGTGGCGGCGCAGTTGGTGCTGCGGTCGGTGGGGTATCGCGGACTGCCGCTGGAGGGGCTGCCGTTCGACGCGTCGAGCGGCACCGTGCCGCATCGCGCCGGACGGGTCGTGCGGGCGGGCGCCGTCGCGCCGGGCGAGTACGTGGCCGGCTGGATCAAGCGCGGCCCGACGGGCGTGATCGGCACCAACCGCCCGTGCGCCAAGGAGACGGTGCTGTCACTGCTGGACGACGCCTCCGCGCTCGTGCGCGGGCGACCGCCGCAGGACCCGGTCGCGGCGCTGCGCGCGGCGGGGACCGAGCCGGTCGAGTGGTCCGGATGGCAGGCGATCGAGCGGGCCGAGGCGGCCCTCGGGGCCTCGCTGGGCCGGGGCGTCGTCAAGCTGGCGGACTGGGAGTCGCTGCTGGCTGCGGCGCGGGCGGTGGGCGCGCCGCCCGCGCCGTAGGGGGAGTCGGGGACCGGCGGCCGGGCAGGACACACACCGGCAACAGTCCGGAAATCAACAAACTGTTCAAGGCCCTTACGGTCTCGTGCTGTTCGGATGTCCCCTCCCCCGTCGCTCTGGAGTGCCCATGACCACCACCGCCCCCGTCCATCCGGTGGACGAGGTCCCACCCGTACGGCAGTTGGCCGCCTTCGGTCTGCAGCACGTGCTCGCCATGTACGCGGGCGCGGTGGCGGTGCCGCTGATCGTGGGCGGTGCGATGAAGCTGTCGCCCGCGGACCTGGCGTATCTGATCACCGCCGACCTGCTGGTGTGCGGGATCGCCACGCTCATCCAGTGCGTGGGCCTCTGGCGGTTCGGCGTCCGGCTGCCGATCATGCAGGGCTGCACCTTCGCGGCGGTGTCGCCCATGGTGCTCATCGGCACGACGGGCGGCGGACTGCCCGCGATCTACGGCTCGGTGATCGTCGCGGGACTCGCGATCATGCTGCTGGCACCGGTCTTCGGCAAGCTGCTGCGCTTCTTCCCGCCACTGGTCACCGGCACCGTCATCCTGATCATCGGCGTCTCGCTGCTGCCGGTCGCGGGCAACTGGGCGGCGGGCGGAGCCGGTTCGAAGGACTTCGGCGAGCCGAAGAACCTGGCGCTGGCCGCCTTCGTGCTGGCGGTGGTGCTGGGCGTACAGCGGTTCGCGCCGGCGTTCCTGAGCCGTGTCGCGGTACTGATCGGCATCGCGGTGGGTCTCGCCGTGGCGGTGCCCTTCGGGTTCACCGACTTCGGCGGCGTCGGTGACGCCGACTGGCTGGGCATCAGCACGCCCTTCCACTTCGGCACGCCCACCTTCCATGTCTCGGCGATCGTGTCGATGCTGGTCGTGGCACTGGTGACGATGACGGAGACGACCGGTGACCTGATCGCCGTGGGCGAGATGACCGGGCGCGCGGTCGAGCCGCGCCCGCTCGCGGACGGCCTGCGCGCCGACGGCCTGTCGACCGTTCTGGGCGGCGTCTTCAACACCTTCCCGTACACGGCGTACGCGCAGAACGTCGGCCTCGTCGGCATGACCCGGGTGCGCAGCCGCTGGGTCGTGGCCACCGCGGGCGGCATCCTCGTGCTGCTCGGCCTGCTGCCCAAGCTGGGGGCGGTGGTCGCGGCGATACCGGCGCCCGTGCTGGGCGGTGCGGGTCTGGTGATGTTCGGGACGGTGGCCGCGAGCGGCCTGCGGACCCTGGCGCGGGTGGACTTCAAGGACAACCACAACCTCACGGTCGTGGCGGTGTCGGTGGCCGTGGGCATGCTGCCGGTCGGGGTGCCGACGGTCTACGCGAAGTTCCCCGACTGGTTCCAGACGGTGATGAACAGCGGCATCAGCGCGGGCTGCCTGACGGCGATCATGCTGAACCTGCTCTTCAACCACCTTCCCACGAAGGCGACGTCAGCCGCCGAGGCGGACGGCCTGCCGGGCGGCGGCGGCGAGCAGGGCGTCGAGGAGTCCCGGGAAGAGGTCGTCTAGCTCGTCCCGGCGCAGGCCGTTCATCTTCGCCGTGCCCCGGTAGCACTGCCGGATCACCCCGGCCTCGCGCAGCACCCGGAAGTGGTGCGTGGAGGTGGACTTGGTCACCGGCAGGGCGAACTGCGAACACGTGAGCTCGTCGCCGTCGGCGGCGAGCTCTCGCACGATCTGCAGCCGCATCGGGTCGGAGAGCGCGTGCAGCACGGCTTCCAGCCGGATGTCCCCACTCGCGGGGTGCGGCAGGGCACGGCTGCTGGCGACGGGAGCGGTACTCACGGAGTCATTGTACGAGAGGCGTCGTAGTTTGACATCTCACGTACTACGATGACTATCGTACGAATGGTCCTGCGGTCCCCGCGAGAACGGAGCAGCTCCTCATGAGCGCCCTCTTCCAGCCCTTGACCCTGCGTGGCGTGACCATCCCGAACCGGGTCTGGATGGCCCCGATGTGCCAGTACTCGGCCGAGCCCGAGGGTCCCGGGACCGGCACTCCGAACGACTGGCACTTCACTCACCTCGCGGCGCGCGCGGCCGGCGGCACCGGGCTGATCCTCACCGAGGCCACGGCCGTCTCGCCGGAGGGCCGGATCTCCCCGTACGACCTGGGCATCTGGAACGACGCGCAGGTCGAGGCGTTCCGCCGGATCACCCGCTTCCTCGCCTCCCAGGGCACGGTGCCCGGCATCCAGCTGGCACACGCCGGCCGGAAGGCCTCGACCGACCGGACCTGGGCGGGCGGAGGGCCGCTGGGGCCGGACGCCCGCGGATGGCAGCCGCTCGCGCCGAGCGCGCTCGCGTTCGACGAGCGGCATGTGCGGCCCACCGAGCTGACGCATGATCAGATCGAGGAGATCGTGGGGCAGTTCGCGGACGCCGCCCGCCGGGCGCTCGCGGCCGGTTTCGAGGTCGCCGAGATCCACGGCGCCCACGGCTACCTGATCAACGAGTTCCTCTCCCCGCACTCCAACCACCGCACCGACGTCTACGGCGGCTCGTACGAGAACCGCACCCGCTTCGCGCGCGACGTCGTGGACGCCGTCCGGGCGGTGTGGCCGCAGGACAAGCCGCTGTTCTTCCGCATCTCGGCGACCGACTGGCTGGAGGAGGACGGCTGGACGGCCGAGGACACGGTCCGCTTCGCCGCCGACCTCCAGACGCACGGCGTCGACCTGCTCGACGTCTCCACCGGCGGCAACGCCTCCGGCGTCCGCATCCCGGCCGGTCCGGGCTATCAGGTGCCGTTCGCGGCGCGGGTCAAGGCCGGCACGTCGCTGCCGGTCGCGGCCGTCGGCCTGATCACCGAGACCGAGCAGGCGGAGAAGATCCTCGCCAACGGCGACGCGGACGCGGTGCTGCTCGGCCGCGAGCTGCTGCGCAACCCGTCGTGGGCCCGGCACGCGGCCCGCGAACTCGGCGCGGACGTACACGTGCCGCACCAGTACCACCGGTCGGTGTAGGCAGGCCGGCGCCGGCCCCGCCGGCGTCCGCGCGCCCGGCCGCGGCACCCCGCGCGCCGAACGGGCCGCCTCGTCACCGCCTCCCTGGGGCGCAACTCCGGGGAGGAGCACGGTCGTCGGGGACGGCGGAGAGGGCCGCCGTCCGCGTCGGACGGCGGCCCTCCGCGTCCTCCGCGCCGGCCAGGCGGCCCCGGGCCGGACGGCCGGCCGCACGCCGGCCGGGCCGATCCGGCATGCCGATGTCACGACTTGGGCACACGCCCTTCGCGAACTGCCCACATCTGCGCATCATGCACGCCTGCACCGACACCCAGGGGGCCCCATGAACGAAGACGACCTGCTCAGGTTCCACAACGGCGACACCCTCCACAACATCCCCGTCGTCCGGGACCGGACGCCACGCCCCTTCCCGTGGCGGACCGTGGGGACGGTGGCAGGCATGGCCGCCCTCGTCGGCGGTGTGATCGGCCTGTCCTTCGGCCTCGGTACCCGTCACCACCCCGCGCAGACCGCGGCCGCGGCCACCGGCACCCCCGCCCCGCCGGCGGCCTCCGCGGTCCCGACCGTGACCGCCACCGCCACGGTGCGGGCGCCCACCCGGACGCAGACGGTGTACGCGGCGCCCGCCGAAGGCACCGACAGCACGACCGCCGAGACCGTGGTCGAGCAGTACTACGCCGCCGTCAACGCGCGGGAGTACCGGACCGCCTGGGACCTCGGCGGCCAGAACATGAGCCCGTCCTACGACGCCTTCGTCTCCGGTTACGCCGACACGATGTACACGCAGGCCCAGGTCGTCTCGACGGCCGGCGACACCGTGTACGTGCGCGTCGACGCCGAGCGCTACGACGGCGGCACCGCCACCTACACCGGCAGCTACACCGTCGACCCGGACCGGTACCGGATCAGCCACGGCAGCCTGACCCAGGTCGGCTGAGCGAGCCGGGCGGTCGCGCCCACGGTGGACCCGGACGGTTCAGCGCCCGATCGCCCCGGTGATCTCCCGCTGGAAGTCCGCGTACGCGGCCCGCAGTTCGGGGCCCGGCCAGCCGGCGGGCAGGAGACCGGGCGGCAGCACGGGATCGGCCAGCAGGTGGCGGACGACCGCGGCGAAGGCGGTGAAGCGGTCGGCCGGCAGGCGCGCGTCGGCGACATGGGCGCGCAGGGCGCGGGCCGTGCCGGCCCAGCTGTCCAACGGCCAGAGCTCACCGGCCAGTTCACGGGCCGGCCGGGCAGGGCGGGCGGCGTACGTCTGGGCCACCTGCGCCAGGTCCTTCGGCAGGGTGCGCCGGAGGTTGGCGGGGCGCAGCCACACCCCCTCGCGGAGTTCGGCCAGCCGTAGCGTGGCCAGCCGGGTGCGCAGCTCGGCGCGCTCGGCGGGACCGCGGCCGGTCGTCGTGATCACCACCATCTCCCAGTCGCCGTCCCACGCGCGCGTGCGCGCCTCCACCGCCTCGTCCTGCCGGCGCTGGCGGGTCAGCAGCCGGTCGCTGAGGCCGTAGACGGCGTCGGTGCGGCGGAGATCTCCGGCGGCGACCATCCGGCTGAGGGCGGCGCGCAGCGTGGAGCCGCCGACGCCGAAGGGCTCCACCGCGCGGACGAGCTCCTTCACCGGAAGCTCGGGCGGGTGCGTGCCCAGCAGCAGGCTCAGCACGACCGACCGCGCGGACAGCGGCGGCAGATCGGCCCTGCCCACCTGCGGTGACACGTTCATGGGCCGGTACTTTACGTGCGCCGTCCTGTTGCGTCATTGCTACAGCTGTAGAAAGGGTGCAACATGACGGTATGGCCTCGACACCCTCGCCCGCGCAGCCGCGGGACCAGTACGCCACCCACACCGTCACCAACCAGCCGCCGGACCTGGCCCCGTACGACGCCTCCGCGGACACCGCCCTGCTGGAGGGGCTGCGCCGCGAGGGCGCCGGCTGGGCGGAGGAGGACGTCCGGCGGCTGGGGCTGCGGGCCGGCAGCGCGGAGGCGCAGGAGTGGGCCGAGCTGGCCAACGTCCACGAGCCCGTGCTGCGCACCCACGACCGGTACGGCAACCGCGTCGACGAGGTCGACTTCCATCCGAGCTGGCACCACCTGATGCGGGCCGCGGTCGCCGAGGGCCTGGCGGGAGCGCCCTGGGCGGACGAGCGGCCCGGCGCCCATGTCGCCCGTACCGCGGGCGGACTGGTGTGGGGACACACGGACGCGGGCCACGGCTGCCCGACCTCGATGACGTACGCGGCCGTACCCGCCCTGCGCGCCCAGCCCGACCTCGCGAAGGTCTACGAGCCGCTGCTGACCGGCCGGGAGTACGAGCCGGAGCTGCGCGTACCGACCGAGAAGGCCGGGCTGCTCGCCGGCATGGGGATGACCGAGAAGCAGGGCGGCTCCGACGTCCGCACGAACACGACCACGGCGTGGCCGACCGCCGAGCCGGGCGTCTACCAGCTGCGCGGGCACAAGTGGTTCACGTCGGCGCCGATGTGCGACGTGTTCCTGGTGCTGGCGCAGGCCCCGGAGGGGCTGTCCTGCTTCCTGGTGCCGCGGATCCTGCCCGACGGGACGCGCAACACCTTCCGCATCCAGCGGCTCAAGGACAAGCTCGGCAACCGGTCCAACGCCTCCTCCGAGCCGGAGTTCGACGGCACCGTGGCGTGGCTGGTCGGGCCCGAGGGCCGGGGCGTCAAGACGATCATCGAGATGGTCAACTGCACGCGGCTGGACTGCGTGATGATGTCGGCCACGCTGATGCGCAAGACGCTCGTGGAGGCCGGCCACCATGTGCGCCACCGCAGTGCCTTCGGCGCGCGGCTGATCGACCAGCCGCTGATGCGCAACGTCCTGGCCGACCTCGCGCTGGAGTCGGAGGCCGCGACCACCCTCACCCTGCGGCTGGCGGGTGCCGCGGACCGTGCGGTGCGCGGGGACGCCGGCGAGGCGGCCTTCCGGCGGATCGCGACCGCCGCCGGCAAGTACTGGGTGACCAAGCGGGGCCCGGCGTTCACCGCGGAGGCCCTGGAGTGTCTCGGCGGCAACGGCTATGTCGAGGAGTCGGGCATGCCCCGCCACTACCGCGAGGCGCCGCTGCTGTCCATCTGGGAGGGCTCCGGGAACGTCAACGCCCTCGACGTGCTGCGGGCGCTGCGCCGCGAGCCCGCCACCGCGCAGGCGCTGTTCGGTGAACTCGCCCTGGCGCAGGGGGCGGACGCGCGGCTCGACGGTGCCGTGAGCCGGCTCAAGGACCAGCTGGCGGCCGGGTCAGAGACCGGGGCGCGCCGGCTGGTGGAGCAGATGGCCCTGACCCTGCAGGCCTCCCTGCTGGTCCGGCACGCCCCGGCCGCCGTCGCCGACGCCTTCTGCGCGACGCGGCTGGGAGGCGACTGGGGGCACGCCTTCGGCACCCTGCCCGACAGCGCCGCTCTGGACGCGATCCTGGAGCGGGCGCTGCCGGACGCGCGCTGAGTCCGCGCGTTTCAGGTCGCCGGACGCGAGGCGGCCGGACGGCGCGGCCCGGCCGCTGCGGACAGATCATGGGGGATCACTGCACGTGAGCGACGTGGGCGCCGGCCGAACCGGCGGATGAACCGCGGGCGAATTCTGGCTCATCGTCCGGTCAGAAGCCGGTCAGGTGCGCGGTCCCGGCCGCGGGGCCTGCTTAGGATCGTCCGACGCCGCCTCGTTCGCACACCTCCAGGAGACCGGGCATGCCCGAAGCCGCAGTCGGCGCCGCAGCCGGGACCGGCTCGGCGGCGCCCCCGCCCCGTCCCGCCCGGCGGCGTACCGTCCTGATCGCGGGCGGCGCGCTGGCCGTGGCGGCCGCCGTGGCGGCCACGGCCCTGGCGGCCGGCGGCTCCGGCGGTGGCCGGCACCGGGCCTCGTCGGCCGACGGCCTGCGGCACACGGCCGTCGAGATCACCTCCGCGGGCTGCGGACGCGGCTGGACCCACCCCGTGGCCGGCCACCAGGTCTTCGACCTGCACAACACCTCCGGCAGCGCGGAGGAGGTCTACCTCACCGACCCGGGGACGGGCGCGGTCTACGGCGAGGTCGAGGGGCTCGCGCCGGGCACCGAACGCCCGCTGCGGGTGACCCTCGGCAACGGCAGCTACGCCTTCAAGTGCGTGGCCGACGACGCGGACGCCGTCACCGGCCCCACCGTGCGTGTCACCGGCGGCACGGTGGGAAGCGGCCCGGCCGCCGTGCCGGTCACCCAGCAGGACCTGATCCCGCCCACGCTCGCGTACCAGCGGTGGATCCAGGCCCGTACGGTCGAACTGGCGCGGAAGACCGGCGTGCTGCGCGCCGCGATCGACCGCGGGGACCTCGCGGCCGCCCGCAGGGACTGGCTCGGCGCGCATCTGGTCTACGAGCGGATGGGGGCCGCCTACGGCACCTTCGGCGACGCGGACCAGGCGATCGACGGGACCACGGCGGGCCTGTCCGGCGGGGTGCACGACGCAGGCTTCACCGGCTTCCACCGGGTGGAGTACGGGCTGTGGCACGGCGAGTCCGCGCGCGGCCTGCGCGCTCCGGCCGCCAAGCTCGTCCAGGCCGTGGACGGCCTGCGCGACCGCTGGCCCGACGAGCGGATGGATCCGGCCGACATAGGCCTGCGGGCGCACGAGATCCTGGAGAACACCCTGCAGTTCGAGCTGACCGGCCGTACCGACTACGGCAGCGGCAGCAACCTCGCCACCGCCCGCGCCAACCTCGACGGCACCGGCGAGCTGCTCGGCCGTCTGCGGCCGTTGCTGAAGTCCCGCGCCGCCGACCTGGCCGGGATCGACACCTGGACGGCCCGCACCCGGCGCACCCTCGACGGCTTCGACCACGACGGCCGCTGGACCCCGCTGGACCGGCTGACCCGCGCCCAGCGGGAGAAGATCGACGCGGACCTGGGCGAGCTGGTCGAACGGCTCGCCGACGTGGCCGCCCTGACGGATGTACGGAGGACCGCGTGAACCCGGTGAACCCGGTGAACCCCGTCGGACGCCGGGGCTTCCTGGCCGGCGCGGCGGCCGTGGCCGGAACGGGCCTGGTGGCCGCCGACCACGGTGCCGCCTCGGCCGCGGGGCAGTCCGGTGACCGTGCGCGTGTGGCCTTCCACGGGCCGCACCAGGCCGGCATCCTCACCCCGTCGCAGCGCGCCACCGCGTTCGTGTCGTTCGACAGCACCGCCGGGAACCGCGGCGAACTGGCCGATCTGCTGCGCACGGTGACCGACCGGGCCCGGTACCTCACCGCGGGCGGCAGCCCCGAGGAGCTGGGCATCACCGCCCCGCCCGCCGACTCCGGCACGCTGGGTCCCGACGTTCCCGCGGACGGCCTGACCGTCACGGTCGGCGTCGGCGCCTCCCTCTTCGACGGCCGTTACGGCCTGGCCTCGCGCAGACCGCACCGGCTGACCGCGATGCCCTCGTTCCCCGACGACGACCTGGACCCGGACTGGTGCCACGGCGACCTGAGCGTGCAGCTCTGCGCCGGCCACCAGGACACGGTGCTGCACGCCCTGCGCGACATCGCCCGGCACACCCGTGGCGGCATGCAGGTGCGCTGGCGCATGGACGGCTTCGTCAGCCCCTCACGCCCCTCCGGCACGCCCCGCAACCACATGGGCTTCAAGGACGGCATCGCCAACCCCGACGTGCGCGACGCCCGTTCGATGGACCGTCTGGTGTGGGTGGGCGCCGGGGCGGGCGAGCCGGCCTGGGCCACGGGCGGCAGCTACCAGGTCATACGGCTCATCCGCATGCTGGTGGAGTTCTGGGACCGGGTCTCGCTCGGCGAGCAGGAGCGGATGTTCGGCCGCGCCCGGGACTCCGGCGCGCCCCTGGACGGCCGGCATGAGAAGGACGCGCCCAACTACCCGCAGGATCCGCAGGGTGACGTGATCCCGCTGGACAGCCACATCAGGAAGGCCAACCCGCGCACCGCCGACACCGCCGACCAGCGCATCCTGCGCCGCGCCTACAACTACGACCGCGGCACGGACACCAACGGCAATCTCGACATGGGCCTGCTGTTCTGCTGCTACCAGCAGGACCTGGCACGGCAGTTCGCGACGGTGCAGAAACGGCTGGCCGGCGAGCCGCTGGTCGACTACATCACCCCCTTCGGCGGCGGCTACTTCTTCGCCCTGCCCGGTGTCCGCGACGCCTCCGACTGGCTCGGACGCGGCTTGTTGTCCTGAACCCCTCTGACAGATTCCGGTCAAGAAATGACCAAAATACGATGAGGATTTCCTGACCGAAGATTCGCTGCGGCGTCATTGCCGCTCCCCCACCCCGCCGCCAGCATTGCCCAGGATCGGCAATCGATGTCATGGCCACGAATGCCGTGGCAGTGGAACTCGGTTCTCCCGGAAGGCGAGACAGCATGATCGGCACAGGTAGAACATCAAGGGCGAGCCGCCGGCTGGCCCGGGCGGGCGCCCTGCTCGGCGCGGCCGCCCTGGCGAGCGTGGGTGGTGCCCTCCCCGCCTCGGCGTCCTCCGCGCACGGCGGCCACGGCCACCACGGCACACACACCGCGACGCCGATCAAGCACATCGTGGTGATCTACGACGAGAACATCTCGTTCGACCACTACTTCGCCACCTACCCGCAGGCCGCCAACACCGACGGCACCAGGTTCAAGGCGTCCCGGCACACACCGAAGGCGGACAACCTCCTCAACGCCGGACTGCTGAAGAAGAACCCGAACCTCTACAAGCCCAAGCGGCTGGCCAGTTCGCAGGCGATGACCTGCGACCAGAACCACTCCTACGGCCCCGAGCAGTACGCGGCCGACGGCGGCAAGGCCGACAAGTACGTCGAGAACACCGAGGTCAACAAGTGCAGCGGGCTCTTCGGCGAGCCCGGCCTGGTGATGGACTACTACGACGGCAACACCGTCACGGGCCTGTGGAACTACGCCCAGCACTACGCGCTCAACGACCGGTCGTTCAGCTCGGTCTACGGGCCCTCCACGCCCGGCGCGCTCAACCTGATCTCCGGCAACACGCACGGGGTGATCTCGGTCGACCCGGCCACCGGTACGGAGAACCCGAAGCAGACCTCGAAGCCGGACTCGTACACCGTCGTGTCCCCCGACGCCAAGGGTGTCGGCACGGTGATCAACGACCCGGACCCGGCCTACGACGACTGCTCGGACAAGGACCACACGTCGGCCAACGCACTGGCGGCGATGCAGGGCAGGAACATCGGTGACCTGCTCAACGCCAAGGGCGTGAGCTGGGGCTGGTTCCAGGGCGGCTTCCGGCCCAGCACGCCGTGGGACGGCAAGCAGGGCAGCTACGCGAAGTGCGCCGGCAGCACCCACGCCAACGTCGGCGGCGCCGCGTCGGAGGACTACAGCCCGCACCACGCGCCGTTCCAGTACTACAAGTCGACGGCCAACCCGCACCACCTGGCCCCGAAGAGCGTGGCGGAGATCGGCCACGCGGGCCGGGCCAACCACAACTACGACCTGACGGACTTCGACGCCGCCCTCAAGGCCGGCCACCTGCCCGCGGTCAGCTTCCTGAAGGCCGCCGAGTACCAGGACGGCCACGCCGGCTACTCGGACCCGCTCGACGAGCAGCACTTCCTGGTGAAGGAGATCAACGCGCTGCAGAAGTCGCCGCAGTGGAAGTCCACCGCGGTCGTGGTCGCCTACGACGACTCCGACGGCTGGTACGACCACGTCACCTCGAAGGTGCTCAACGGCTCCAAGGACACGACCGTCGGCTCCAACGGCAAGGCCCTGGACAGCCCCGCCTGCCAGTCCGGCCCGGCCGCCGCGGGCGGCTACGCGGACCGCTGCGGCCCCGGCACCCGTCAGCCGCTGCTGGTCATCTCCCCCTACAGCAAGGTGAACTCGATCGACCACACCGCCACCGAGCAGACGTCGATCACCCAGTTCATCGAGAACAACTGGTGCACCGGACGCATCGGTGACGCCTCGTTCGACCGCCGGGCGGGCAGTCTGAACGGCATGTTCGACTTCCGGCACCCCAACAACAAGCAGGTGCTGCTGAACGCGGACGGTTCGGTCAAGTCCGTCAAGGGCATCCCGCGCCACGGCTCGACAGCCGCCTCGACCACCGCCAAGGGCGCCTACGCGCCCTACGTGCAGGACCTCAAGGCGCAGAACGTGGCGGACAGCGGCCCCGCCTCCCCGGCCGTGCCGATCGCCGTCGCCGCCGGTCTGCTCACCGCCGGTGCGACCGGCACCGCGTTCGCCCTGCGCCGCCGCAAGCGGGCCGGGCAGCTGAGCGCGTAGCAGCGGCACTCGCGCACGCGAAGGGGCCGCGGGCACTCCGCCCGCGGCCCCTTCGCGCTGTGCGGACCGGTCAGGGCTGCTCGGGCCCGGCCGCGGGCTCGGGGACCCGGCCCGGTTCGAGTTCGTCCTCCGCGACCGGCAGGAACTTGGAGATGAACAGCCGGTACGCGGCGGCACCGATCACGCCGCCGACCAGCGGCCCGACGATCGGCACCCAGAAGTAGAGATTGCCGTACTGATCGCGCCAGGCGGTGCCGTACCCGGTGAGATAGCTGGCGAGCCGTGGCCCGAAGTCACGGGCCGGGTTGATGGCGTAGCCCGCGTCGGTGCCCCAGGCCATGCCGATCGCCACGACCAGGAGGCCGATGATCAGCGGGGCGAGGTTGGCGCCGGGCGGGGTGTTGAGCAGGTCGGTGATGGCGAAGATGACCAGGACCAGGATGGCGGTGCCGATGATCTGGTCGCGCAGGGCGCCGAGTTCGCTCACCGGCAGGGTGCCGTTGCCGGGCAGAGTGGAGAACACGCCCTGGGTCTTGATGGTGTGCCCCGGGTCGGCCTTGGCCAGCACCTCGGTGTAGTTCCAGCGCACCAGCAGCGCGGCGACGAACGCGCCCGCGGTCTGGGCGAGGCAGTACGGCGCCACCTTCCTCCAGGAGAAGCCCGCGAAGCAGGCCAGGGCCACGGTGACCGCGGGATTGATGTGGGCGCCGCTGAGGCGGGCGGCGACGTAGACGCCGAGGGTGACGCCGAGGCCCCAGGCCCAGGCGATGCTGTCGTGGTCGCCGATGCCTGCCGCCACGACCTGGGCCACCACACCGCACCCGAACAGGATGAGGATCATGGTGCCCAGGAATTCGGCCGACAGTTCGCCGACCAGTCTTCTTCTGGAAGCCTGCTCCGCCATGAGGCACCGCCTTCCGCCAGAAATGTTTGTATTCGCGAGGGTAGTTGTCCGGCGCGAGGCGTCCAGAGGCCCAGCATCAACTGGAGTCACCGCCACCACTTACACCCGGGCGGACGCGCACGATTCCGCACACGCCCGCTCAAGGCCTCGCCTGCGACGGGTCAAGGTCTCACCAAAGACGATGGCACAGGGGGCGGGCAGGCGCAGCGCGACGCCTCCCGGCGGGTGCGGGAGCGCGCGACGCCTCCCGGCGGATGCCGGACCGCGACGCCTCCCGGTGGATGCAGGAACGCGGTGCGGGCCTGGCGGGTGTCAGCGTGCCGCGGCTCCGGCGGGTGTCAGCGGTCGCGGCCCAGGCGGGTGTCAGAGGGTGGTGTGGCCCCGGCGGGGGGGCAGAGGGTGCTGCGGCCCCGGCAGGCGTCGGAGCGTGGTGCGGCCCCGGCAGGCGTCGGAGCGTGGTGCGGCCCCGGCAGGGGTCCGAGGGTCTGCGGCCCGGCGGGGGTCAGAGCGTGTTGCGGCCCCAGCGCGGCCCGAAGCGGGCCCATTCCGCGTCCCACCGGGCCATGCGGCGGCGTTCCAGGCGCCCGCACAGCACCCGGCCGCCGACGAAGGGCACGGCCGCGGCGCTCAGCCCCACCAGGACACCGATCAGCGAGGAGCGCATACGGGCCTGGGCGGGGGTGGGCGGCTTCGTGACCAGCTCGCCGTGCGGGTCGGTCCAGACGGTGACCGCGGTGCCGGCGGCGCTGCCCGGTCCGACCCGGACCTGGCCGGTGTGCCGGGAGCCGTCCGGCGCGGTCCAGCGCACCTTGCCCCACACCTGCTCTCCGGACGACGTGACCGGGTGGCCGGCGGCCTTTCCGGGCGCCTTCTCCGTCAGCAGGGCCACGGCCTGCCGCCACTCGACGCGCTCGCGGGCCAGCCCGTGCTCGACGGCTGCGGTGGCCGCCAGGCCGGCGATCACCCCGGCCGCCAGGGTGACCAGCCAGGCGCCGACCACGACCCACGCCTCGACCACGTCGACCCGGCGTCTGAGCGGGTTGCGCCGCCAGCGCCACAGCCAGGCCTTGGGACCACGGAACGCCATCGAAGGCATCCTCCTCATGAGCGCACGACCTTCCCGAACCGCCATCCCATACGAATCAGGGCCATGGGATGCTCAGGCCGACTCCCCCGACTCGACGGTCGCACGAGTACCCCCACTCGCGCAGCCGTTGCCGTCAACGGGGCCGGTTCTCGCCGCCCCGGGCCGGCTCGGCGGTCCTGACCTGCACGGATCGTCACTCCGGAGGTCACTGTCAGTGGCGGGGTGCAGACTGGCCGGTGTCTGGGACGCAGACGTCACGGAGGTGATCGGCATGACCGAGGTACTGCTCGCCGTGGGCACCCGCAAGGGCCTGTTCATCGGGCGCCGGCGCGGAGGCACCTGGGAGTTCGACGAGAGTCCGTATTTCAACGCACAGGCGATGTACTCGGTGGCGATCGACACCCGTGGCGACCGTCCGCGGCTGCTGGCCGGCGGCGACAGCGCCCACTGGGGACCGTCGGTGTTCCACTCCGACGACCTGGGCCGCACCTGGACCGAGCCGGCCCGGCCCGCGGTCAAGTTCCCCAAGGAGACAGGGGCTTCGCTGGAGCGGGTCTGGCAGCTGCACCCGGCGGCCGCGGAGGACGACGTGGTGTACGCGGGCACGGAGCCCGCCGCGCTGTACCGCTCGCAGGACCGCGGGGAGACCTTCGAGCTGGTGCGTCCGCTGTGGGAGCACCCCACGCGGTCGAAGTGGGTGCCGGGAGGCGGCGGCGAGGGGCTGCACACCGTGGTCACCGACAGGCGGGACCCGCGGGCGGTGACGGTGGCGGTGTCGACGGCCGGCGTGTTCAGGACGTCGGACGGCGGCGCGAGCTGGGCCCCTTCCAACTCCGGTGTGGCCGCGGTGTTCCTGCCGGATCCCAACCCGGAGTTCGGGCAGTGCGTGCACAAGGTCGCCCAGGACGCGGCCACCCCGGACCGGCTCTATCTGCAGAACCACTGGGGTGTGTACAGAAGCGACGACGCGGGCGCCCACTGGACCGACATCGGCGAGGGCCTGCCGTCCACCTTCGGCTTCGCCGCGGCCGCGCACCCGCACCGCGGCGACACCGCCTACGTCTTCCCGATCAACGCGGACTCGGACCGGGTGCCCGCCGACCACCGGTGCCGGGTCTTCCGCACGGCCGACGCGGGCAAGAGCTGGGAGCCGCTGTCGGCGGGCCTGCCGCGGGAGGACCACTACGGCACGGTGCTGCGGGACGCGATGTGCACCGACGGCGCCGACCCGGCGGGCGTGTACTTCGGCAACCGCAACGGCGAGGTGTTCGCGTCGGCCGACGACGGCGACAGCTGGCGGCAGCTGGCCTCGCACCTGCCGGACGTGCTGTGCGTGCGGGCCGCGGTGGTGGGATGAGTCCTGCGGGGGGAGCGAGCGGTCTTGGCCACCGGTTGATCTCCGCTGCCCGTACGGCAGTAGGGTGACGCCCGTGGCACCACGACCGTTGCATGAAATCGTCGAAGCAGGCTGGGCGAAGGCCCTGGAACCCGTCGCCGGGCGGATCGCCGAGATGGGCGACTTCCTCCGCGCGGAGATCGCCGCGGGGCGCACCTACCTGCCGGCCGGACCGAACGTTCTCCGGGCCTTCCAGCAACCCTTCGACGACGTAAGAGTCCTGATCGTCGGTCAGGACCCCTATCCGACGCCGGGACATGCGGTGGGGCTGTCGTTCTCGGTGGCGCCCGAGGTGCGTCCGCTGCCGGGCAGTCTCCTCAACATCTACCGGGAGCTGAACACCGACCTGGGGCTGCCGCAGCCCTCCGACGGCGACCTGACGCCGTGGACGCAGCAGGGCGTGCTGTTGCTGAACAGGGCGCTGACCACCGCCCCGCGCAAGCCCGCCGCGCACCGCGGCAAGGGCTGGGAGGAGGTGACCGAGCAGGCCATCAGGGCCCTCGCAGGGCGGGGGAAGCCCCTGGTGTCCATCCTGTGGGGACGCGACGCCCGCAATCTGCGTCCACTGCTCGGTTCGCTCCCCTCGATCGAGTCCGCCCATCCCTCCCCCATGTCGGCCGACCGCGGCTTCTTCGGCTCGCGCCCGTTCAGCCGGGCCAACGACCTGCTGATCGGACAGGGCGGACAGCCCGTGGACTGGCGCCTGCCGTGAGCGGCGCGGAGGACGGGGTCCTCGCCGTCGACTCGGGGGGCTCCGGACTGCGGGTCGTCATCGCCGGCCCGGGGCGCGGCCCGCTGGGCCGGCGGGAGTCGCGGGAGCCGGTGCACACCGGGGCCCGGGGCATCGATCCCGGGCACTTCGTGGCCCAACTGGCGCCGATGGTGCGGGAGCTGAGAGCCGAGACCGGGGTCGACGCGCTGCGCACGGCCGCCGTGGGCGCCGCCGGGCTCGCCAGCCTGGGCGAGGCGCTGCGGGCCGAGCTGCCCGGTGCGCTGGCGCGGGAGTTCGGCATCCGCTCGGTCGCCCTCGTCGCCGACGCCGTCACCGGCTATGTGGGGGCACTGGGGCCGCACCCCGGCGCCGTGGTCGCCGCCGGCACCGGTCTGATCGCCGTCGGCACCGACCTGACGCGCTGGCGCCGCGCGGACGGCTGGGGGCATCTGCTCGGCGACTGCGGCGGCGGCGCCTGGATCGGGCGGGCCGGGCTGGAGGCGGCGCTGCGCGCGTACGACGGCAGGCCCGGCGGTTCGGCCGGGCTGCTGGCCCGCGCCGGGGAGATGTTCGGCCCGATGCCCGGGCTGCCGGGACTGCTGTACCCCCGCCAGGACCGTCCCGCCGTGCTCGCCTCCTTCGCACCGCGGGTGGCGGACCTCGCCGGCGTCGATCCGGTCGCCGCGGGCATCCTGCGCTCCGCCGCCCGGCACATGGCCGAGTCCGCCGCCGCGGTCTGCCCGGACGCGGGAGAGCCCCGGGTGTCCGTCACCGGCGGCCTGCTGAAGATCGGGGACCCGCTGCTCGTCCCGCTGAGGGAGGAGCTCGCCGAGCGGCTGCCGCACGCGCCGCTGGTGCCCGCCGCGGGCGACCCGCTCGCGGGCTCGGTGCGGATCGCCCTCGATCTCGCCGCGGGGGCGCTCACCCTCCCGGGCGACGCGACGCTGCTGAGCGTGGTGACCGGGACGGGCGACTAACCCCGGCAGGGCGGTCGGTTCCCCACCGTACGTAACTCATCAGACAAAACCGGACGGATACCGCTCACCTGCACCCTCCCCGAACAGGGGAGCCCAAGAAGCCAGTAACATGCCTCGCCATGAGCTCTGCCACTGGACCCGCGTCCGGCCTGCCAGTACGAATGCCGCGACCTCGCCAGCCCGGGCGGCACCGCCGACCCGAGCCGCTGGCGGCTCCCGAGGGCGCGCCCGCGCTCGTTCTCGCGGTGCCGGGCACTCCCGCTGCCGCCACGCGCAGCCTCGCCGAGGAGGTCGTGAGCATCGCGCGCTCCGAACTGCCCGGCCTGGACGCCCGGATCGCGTACCTGGACGGGGACGACACGGAGTTCCCGACGCTCCAGGCCACGCTCACGCACGCCGCCGAGGAGCGCACGGCCCGCTACGAGCAGGCCAAGGCCGCCGGTGTGGACGTCAAGGAGCCCGACGGTCCGGTGGCCGTCGTCGTGCCGCTGCTGGCCGGCCCGGACGGTGCGCTGCTGCGCCGCATCCGCCAGGCCGTGATGGACAGCCGCATCGCCGCCGACCTCACGGACGTGCTGGGCCCGCACCCGCTGCTCGCCGAGGCACTGCACGTGCGGCTGTCGGAGGCCGGTCTGGCCCGCGCCGACCGCGCCCGCCTGTTCACCGTGGCGACCGCGGCGGACGGCATCATCCTGGCGTCGGTGGGCGGCGACGAGGCCGTGCAGGCGGCCGGTATCACCGGCATGCTGCTCGCCGCGCGCCTCGCGGTGCCGGTGATGGCGGCGGCGCTCGACCAGGACGGCTCGATCGCGGCCGTCGCCGAGCAGCTGCGCAACTCGGGCTCGCAGCAGCTGGCGCTCGCTCCGTACCTGATAGGGCCGGAGATCGAGCCGGGCCTGATCGACGAGGCCGCCAAGGAGGCGGGCTGTTCCGCCGCCGAGGCGCTCGGTCCCTACCCGGCGATCGGCAAGCTCGCCCTGGCCAAGTACGCGTCGGCCCTGGGCATCACCCCGCCGCAGCAGCAGGGCACGCCGGTCCGCTGACGCCGGCCGCGGCACCGTAGGCACGCGCGAGGGCCCGCTCCCCGTCCAGGAGCGGGCCCTCGCGCGTGCGCGCCGCCTGTCGCCGCGGAGGTCAGCCGAAGACCACGCAGGACGCGGCGGGTACGCCGAGCGCGCCCTCGTAGCGCGGCAGGCCCGTGTCCGGGTCGACGGCGAACCAGGCCACCTCGCCCGAGCGCTCGTTGGCGACGTAGAGGAATCCGCCGGACTCGGCGAGCGCGCGGGGCCAGTGACCGCCGCAGGGCACCGTGCCCACCAGCCGCAGTTCCTCGCCCTCGACGGCGAAGGTGGACAGGACGTCCTCGCCGCGGGTGGCGGTCCACACGAAGCGGCCGTCGGGGGAGACGACGATGCCGGAGGGGTAGGCGTCGCCGGACGGGGCGCCGGGCAGCACGTGCCCGACGGAGAGCGGTTCCAGGAGGCCGGCGGCGGCGTCCCAGCGGCAGACGGTGACGGTCGGCGCCAGTTCGCCGAGGACGTACGCGCGGGTGCCGTCCGGGTGGAAGGCCAGGTGGCGTGGGCCGGAACCGGCGCGCAGGGCGACCTCCCGGCGGACCTCGAGGCGGCCCCCGGCCAGGGTGCAGACCCGGACCGAGTCCGTGCCGAGGTCGACGCTGACGATCCAGCGGCCGCTGGGGTCCGGCTGCACCTGGTGGGCGTGCGGCCCCTGCTGGCGCAGGGTGTGCGGGCCCGAGCCCTTGTGCCGCAGGACGTCGGACCCGGCGCCCGTGAGGGTGCCGTCGGCGCGGACGGGCACGGCGGTGACACTGCCGGAGCCGTAGTTGGCGGTCAGGACGTGACCGTCGTGGACGCTCAGATGCGTGGGGCTGTCGCCGCCGACGGGCACGGGCGTCCCGGCCTTGACCGGGCGCTCCCCCGTCACCCGGAACGCGGCCACCGCGCCCTCGGCGGTCTCGCTGACCGCGTAGAGGATCCGCCCGCCGGGCGCCAGCGCCAGGTAGGACGGGTCCGGTACGGAGTCCACCCGGCTCAGGGCGGTCAGCGCGCCGCTGCCGGCGGACACGGCCGCCGTCACGATCCCCGGGCCGCCGGCCGCCGTGAACGATCCGATGAAGGCCCGCTGTCGCCGCCCACCGCCGTCTGTCACCGCTGTCCCCTCTCGCTCCTGTGCCTCCGGGCGACGTTAGCAGTCGATCATTCGCGGTCTAGACCACGCCCCAGGATCGGCCGGGGCCTAAGCCCCTGGGGCCCGACCGCGGCCCGCCGGACGGCATCACGCGCCGGCGGCAGGCGGGCGCGACGGCGGGCACAGGGGCGTCAGCCCGGCCCGCGAGGGCGCCCCCGGCCCGCGCAGCACGGCCGTGGGCCGCCGGACGGCGTCACGCGCCGACGAGCGGTGAGCCCGGCGGTGTGCGCAGCGGTGTCGCCAATTGCGCGAGGGCGCGTTCCAGACCGTGCAGGTGGGCCAGGGCGGGCTCCGTCTCGGGAGCCTGGGAGGTGGACGTGACGTGGTCGCCGCCGCCGGTCAGGGCCTCGACCGCCGCCTCCACGCGCCAGCAGGCGGTGGCCAGGCGGGCGTCGTGGGAAGCCTCCGGGTCGGCGGCCACGGCGACCAGGCCGCGGGTCTCGCGGGCGCAGTCGTCCAGCAGGGCAAGGACCTGGCGGGCGCGCCGCTTGCGGCCGAGCATCGGGTTGAGCGGGTGGACCAGGGGCGCGACCGACATCCGGACGCGGCCGAGCAGCAGCTCCAGTTCGGCGATCCGGCGCGCGGGGTCCGCGTCGGCGGAGCCGGCCAGCCGGGCGGCCGCCTCCGCCGTGCACGCGTGGACGCAGCGCAGCGCCCGCCGGATCCAGTCGTGCGTGACGGCGTGCGTGGTGACGGGCAGGACGAAGAGGACCGCCAGCGCGGCGCCGAGCGCGCCGACGCCGGTCTCCGCCAGGCGCAGGGCCAGCAGCCCCGGGCTGAGCACACCCAGCAGGCCGTAGAGGAGCTCGGCGAGCAGCGTGACGCAGAGCATCATCCAGGTGTAGGACACGGCGGCCGAGTAGAAGATGCCGAAGACGCAGGCGGCGAGGAGGGCGGCCGAGGGGAGTGCCGCCGCGTGCAGGGGGACGGCGATCAGCACGCCCAGCCCGATGCCGATCACCGTGCCGAGGACCCGGCGGAAGCCGCGGACCAGCGTCTCGCCGCGCGAGGTGGTGTTCACGAACACCCACCAGGTGGCGCCGACGGCCCAGTACCAGCGCTGTCCGGACACCAGCTGGCCCACGACCAGGGCGAAGCCCGCGCCGGCGGTGACCTGGACGGCCTGGCGCGTGGTGATCCGGGCGAGGCCGCCGCCGGCCGGCGGTGCGGGCACGGGCGCCGGAGGCAGCTGGGCCTCGTAGCACCACAGGCCGAAGCGCACGGCCGAGGTGGTGAGCAGGGACAGCACGACGGCGGCGTACAGCTCGGGCAGCCGGTCGGGGGTCGCGCGCAGGAACTGCGCCATGAAGAAGGTCATGAACGCGAACACGCCGAGGCTGTGGCCGCGCGGGCCCCAGCGGCGGGCGTACACGCCGGCCCCGGTGAGCGCGAGGAAGGTGAGGTCGCGGACCACCGGGACGTCGTGCAGGACGGCCGCGGCGGCGAGCACCGGCAGACCGACGGCGGGCAGCAGCGCCGTGGTGACGGCCTGTCCGCGGACCGTGGTGTCGGTGACGGTGAACAGGGCGAGCAGGGCGGCCAGACCGCCGATGACGGTGCCGACGAGGGCGAGGCCGGCCAGGCCGCAGACGACGGCCGCGAGGCCGATGCCGAGCACGGCACGGCCGGCGAAACGCAGCCGTGTCCGCCCCGGGTCCGGAGCCACGAACACCCTCTTCAGCAACTGCTCCCCGCCTCTCGGACCACGACATGGAAAAGGCGCCGCGGAGATCCGCAGCGCCATCGACTGCTCCATTGCAGCATCTCGGCTGCCGCTGGCTCAAGCGGGCTGACCTATGCTGGGCCAATGGCACAGTGAGGTCGGCCCGGGAGGGTCCACGGACGTGCCATCGGCCCACACCCGGACGGGGGCGCACAGGAGGAGGCCCGACGCCATGGCCGTCGACGAGCTCGACACCCGCATCCTGCGGCTGCTGATGCGGCGGCCGCGTACCAGCGTGCGCGAGTACGCCCGCATCCTGGGCGTCGCCCGCGGCACCCTGCAGGCCCGGCTCGACCGGCTGGAGCGCGAGGGCGTGATCACGGGAACGGGCCCGACGCTCTCGCCCGCCGCGCTGGGACACCCGGTGCTCGCGTTCGTGCACATCGAGGTCACCCAGGGGCATCTGGACGACGTGGGGGACGCGCTGGCCGCGGTGCCGGAGATCGTCGAGGCGTTCTCGATCACGGGCGGCGGCGATCTGCTGACCCGGGTCGTGGCCCGCGACAACGAGCACCTGGAGGACGTGATCCAGAAGCTGATCAGCCTGCCCGGCGTCGTGCGCACCCGCTCCGAGGTGGCCCTGCGCGAGCGCGTCCCGCACCGGCTGCTCCCGCTGGTCGAGTCGATCGGCCGCACGGCCCGCGCATGACCTCCGCGCGGCCTGAGGGCGCCGTGCCCGAACCGGCCGGCGCTCCCGGGTCCGCCGCCCCGGACCTGCTGCTGCGCGGCCGGCGGAAGGAGTTCACGGCGCGCGGCGCCTACGACCGGCCCGTGCGCTCGGCCCGCTCCGCCCGATCCCCCGCCGTCCGGGGCGTGCCGGTGCCGAGCAGGTGCAGGTACATGGTGGTCACGTCGCGTACGGCGGCGTCGTACGTGTCGGGCCGCGCCGCGACCTTGCGGGCGAACTCGGCGCACATGCCGCCCACCGCGCGCGCCACGGCGAGCGGTGCCACGACCGGGGACGCCTCTCCGCGGTCGGCGAGGCGGCGGATGTAGCGGGCGTGGCGGCGGACGGGCCGTTCGCGGATCTCCTCCCACAGCCGCCGTACGTCCGGGTCGGTGCGGGCCTGCTGCTCCAGCAGGACGAGCAGCGGCTGGTGGCGGGCGCAGGCGGCGATGAAGGCGCCGACGGACGCCTCGGCGACGGCGCGCGTGTCGTCGCCGTCCACGCCCGGCACCTCCTGAGCGGCGAGGAACGCGTCCCGTACGCGCACCGCGAGGACGCGGAAGATCTCCTCCTTGGAGGCGAAGTACACGTAGAAGCCCGCCCGGGAGACCTCGGCGCGGGCGGTGATGTCGGCGACGGTGGCCGGGCCGAGTCCGCGCCGCGCGAACACCGCCTCGGCCGCGTCCAGGAGCCGGGCGCGGGCCGGGGCCTCGGTGCGGTCGCGGGCGGTGCGCACCGCCCAGCCCTTGTGCGTGCGTGCCATACGGGCAGCGTATTGACGTTGACGTCAATGTCAATGAGCATGGCGGGGCCGGTCGCCGTCGTCCTGGAGAGGTCCACGCATGACTGCCGTACTCGTCGCCAACCGCGGAGAGATCGCCGTACGCCTTCTGCGGGCCGTGTCCGAGGCCGGGCTGCGGTCGGTCGCGGTGTACGCCGGCGACGACGACGCGCATGTCCGCATGGCCGACGAGGCCGTTCCGCTGGCCGGCTACCTCGACGCGGACGCCCTGATCGACGCCGCGTCCGCGGCCGGCTGTGCCTTCCTGCATCCCGGTTACGGCTTCCTGAGCGAGGACGCGGACTTCGCGCGGCGGTGCCTGGCCGCCGGTGTCACCTTCGTCGGGCCGGCACCGGAGGTGCTGGACGTCTTCGGGGACAAGGTGCGGGCCCGTGAACTCGCCCTGGCCACGGGCGTTCCGGTGCTGCCGGGGGCGCACGGCGGGCGGGAGGAGGCGCGGGCGTTCCTCGCCGGGGGCCCGATGATGGTCAAGGCCGTCGGCGGGGGCGGCGGGCGGGGCATGCGGGTCGTGCGGCGGGCGGAGGAGCTGGACGAGGCGTGGGAGCGGTGCGCCTCGGAGGCCGAACAGGGCTTCGGCCGGGGTGAGTTGTACGCGGAACGGCTGCTGGAGGGTGCCCGGCACGTGGAGGTGCAGGTCGTCGGGGACGGCACGGGAGCCGTCACGCATCTGTGGGACCGGGACTGCAGTGCCCAGCGGCGCCATCAGAAGCTGATCGAGATCGCGCCCGCGCCCGGACTCCCGGACGCCGTGCGGGAGGAGCTCCTCGGCAGTGCGCTGCGGCTGGCGCGGGCCGCGCGCTGTTCGAGCCTGGTCACCTTCGAGTTCCTGGTCCTGGACGACCGGTTCCACTTCATCGAGGCCAACCCCCGCCTCCAGGTGGAGCACACGGTCACCGAGGAGGTGACGGGCCTGGACCTGGTCGCCGTGCAGCTGCGGCTTGCCGCGGGGGCCACGCTGGCGGAGCTCGGGCTGTCGGGACCGCCCGCGCCGCCGCGCGGGTTCGCGGTGCAGGCGCGGGTCAACGCCGTTTCCACCGGGCGGATCACCCGCTTCGACCTGCCGACCGGGCCCGGGGTGCGGGTCGACACGGCCGTGCGGGCGGGCATTGACGTCGGGGCGCGGTACGACCCGCTGCTCGCGAAGGTGATCGCGCACGTCCCGCACGGCGGGGTGGAGGCGGCGGTCACACGGGTGCGGCGGGCGCTGGAGGAGTTCGGCGTGGAAGGGGTGCGGACCGGAATTCCCCTGCTGCGGGACGTTCTCGGACGGCCGGGGTTCTGGGCGCGTGCCGAGGCGATCGAGCAGGCCGGCGCACCCGAGGCCGCGGGGGCGGACGGCACGGTCCTCGCGCCGCTCGGCGGCACCGTCGTCTCCGTGGACGTCTCCCCCGGTGAACCGGTGCGCGCGGGGCAGCAGTTGCTGGTGCTGGAGGCCATGAAGATGGAGCACGTGGTGCGGGCACCCGGCGCCGGAGTGGTGCGGCTGCTGCACGCACGCGTGGGTCAAACAGTGCGCGAGGACGCGGCGTTGGCCGTCCTGGACGGCGTGACCGGCGCGCACGAGGACCGGCCCGAGGCGGAACCGGCCGACCCGGACGCCGTGCGCCCGGACCTCGCCGAGGCCGTGCGCCGCCACTCCTTCGGGCTGGACGAGCACCGGCCGGAGGTGGTCGCCAGGCGGCACGCGCTCGGCCGGCGCACCGCCCGCGAGAACATCGGGGACCTGTGCGACGCGGACTCCTTCACCGAGTTCGGCGCCCTGGCGATCGCCGCCCAGCGCCGGCGCCGCCCGCTGGACGACCTGATCCGCTCGACACCGGCGGACGGCCTGGTCTGCGGCACCGGGCGGATCGGCGGCGAGCCGTGTGTGGCGATGTCGTACGACTACACCGTCCTGGCCGGCACCCAGGGGCTGCAGAGTCACCGCAAGACCGACCGGATGCTGGAGATCGCGGAGGAACGGCGGCTGCCCGTCGTGCTGTTCGCGGAGGGCGGCGGCGGGCGGCCCGGCGACACCGACACCACGTCGGTGGCGGGGCTCGACGTGACGACCTTTCAGCGGATGGGGCGGCTCAGCGGGCTCGTCCCCCTGGTCGGCATCGCCTCCGGGCGGTGCTTCGCGGGCAATGCGGCGCTGCTCGGCTGCTGCGACGTGGTGATCGCCACGCCGGAGGCGACGATCGGGATGGGCGGGCCCGCGATGATCGAGGGCGGCGGGCTCGGGGTGTACCGGCCCGAGGAGGTGGGGCCGCTGTCGGTGCAGGTGCCCAACGGGGTGGTGGACATCGCCGTCGCCGACGAGGCGGAGGCGGTGCGGGCCGCGCGGCGGTACCTGTCCTACTTCCAGGGTGCGCGGGGCAGTTGGGAGGCGCCGGACCGGCGGCTGCTGCGGCAGGTGGTGCCGGAGAACCGGCGGCGGGCGTACGACATGCGGACGGCCGTCGCGGGGTTCGCGGACGCGGGGTCGGTGCTGGAGCTGCGGCCCGGGTTCGGGGCCGGCGTCCTGACGTGTCTGGTGCGCGTCGAGGGGCGGCCGCTGGGGCTGCTCGCGAGCAATCCGGCGCATCTGGGCGGGGCGATCGACCGGGACGCGGCCGACAAGGCGGCCCGCTTCCTGCAGCTGTGCGACGCCTTCGGGCTGCCGGTGGTCTCGCTGTGCGACACCCCTGGGTTCATGGTCGGCCCGGAGGCCGAACGGACCGCCACCGTAAGGCACTTCGCCCGGCTCTTCGTGACCGGCGCCAACCTGCGGGTGCCGCTGGTGAGTCTGGTGCTGCGCAAGGCGTACGGGCTGGGGGCGATGGCCATGATGGGCGGCTCGACGCGGGCTCCGCTGGCCACGGCCGCCTGGCCGAGCGGCGAGTTCGGCGGAATGGGCCTGGAGGGCGCGGTCCGGCTCGGCCACCGCAAGGAGTTGGAGGCGGTCGCGGACCCGGCCGAGCGTGCCCGTGTCTTCGAGGAGCGGGTCGCCGAGTTGTACGAACACGGGAAGGCGGTCAACGCGGCGGCCGCGCTGGAGATCGACGCGGTCATCGACCCGGCCGGGTCGCGGGACTGGGTGGTCGCGGCTCTGGAGCGGTGCCCCCTGCCCCGCCCGGGGCACCGCCCGTTCATCGACACCTGGTGAGCAAGGCGCCTTCTCCGGCGGCCGGTCGACGGCCGCGGCCCGCGCGGGCCCGTCAGCTGGGCCGGATGTTCTGGTTGAGGCGGAAGACGTTGTCCGGGTCGAGTTCGGCCTTGATCCGGGCCAGCCGCTGGTAGTTGGGGCCGTAGCTGGCGCGGACGCGTTCCTGGCCCTCGTCCATCATCATGTTCACGTAGGCGCCGCCCGCCGTGTACGGGTGCAGGGCCTCGGAGTAGTCGACCGCCCACCGCTTGATCAGCTCGGCGTTGGCCGGGTCGGGGTCGACGCCTGCGTAGACGGCCGACCAGCGGGCGCCGCGGTAGCCCCAGGGGGTCTCCTCGGGGCCGACGTCGTGGGCGGCTCCGTCGATCGGGTAGAGGTGCATGGTCGACTGGACGGTGGGGACCTCGGCGCCGAACTTGGCGTGGAGGTCGACGGCCTCGTCGGGGATCTCGTCGACGAAGTCGGCACGCCAGTACCACTGGTGACCTGGCGGGTAGAGCCCGTCGAACATGGACTGCAGGTCCGGGTGCGGCATCGGGGCGGTGAAGTGCAGCATGGGCTCCGGCAGCGCGTCGAGCAGCGGGGCCATCTCGCGGGCGGCGGCCTCGGGGTCGCTGCCCGTGTAGCACCAGACGACGCCGGCCGTCTTGCGCAGCTGGATCTCCTCGGGGAACGGCGGGGCGGGCGGGACGGTGCCGTGGAGGAAGAAGGCGTTGAGCTCGCGGGGCGCGTTCGGCAGGAAGTCCCGGTAGGCGGTGAGGACTTCGGCGCTGATCTCGACGGGCCAGAAGGTGGGCCCGGCGACGACCGTGCCGACCTCGTGCAGCCGGAACTCGAAGGAGGTGGCGACGCCGAAGTTGCCGCCGCCGCCGCGGATCGCCCAGAACAGGTCGGTGTTCTCGTCGGCGCTCGCGCGCACCTGGCGGCCGTCGGCGAGGACGACGTCGGCGGAGAGCATGTTGTCGATGGTCAGGCCGCACTTGCGGGTGAGGTGGCCGAGTCCGCCGCCGGTCGCGATACCGCCGACGCCGGTGGTGGAGACGATGCCGCTGGGTGTGGCGAGGCCGTGCGGGTTGGTGGCGCGGTCCACCTCGCCCCACACGCAGCCTCCGCCGACGCGGACGGTGCGGGCCGCCGGGTCGACCTGGACGTCCTTGAGAGGGGAGAGGTCGGCGACCACTCCGTCGTCCACGGTACCCATCCCGGCACCGTGGTGACCGCCTCCGCGGACGGCGAGCGGCAGGTCGTGGGCGCGGGCGAAGCCGATCACACGGGCGACGGCATCGGCGTCGCCGCAGCGTACGACGAGCGCGGGGCGCCGGTCGATCATGGCGTTGTAGACGGCGCGGGCCTTGTCGTAGCCTGCGTCCTCGGGTCCGATCAGCTCCCCGTTGAGTCCGGAGAGCTCACTGCGGGCGGCCTGTGCGGGTGTGCTGGACATGCGATATCCCCCGTTTGGTAGGAGACGGGCCGATCTGCACGTTCTACTCGTGTTGCGCCGGTACCGGCATCCGTGGCCGTCACCTAGCTCGGGCCCGCCGGTTACCTACGTTTCGCGGTCGGGAAGGAGCCCCAGCTCCGCCGCGCGGTCGGCGACGTGGCGGCGGGTGGGCGCGTCCAGCTTGTCCAGCACCGCGCGGACGTGGTTGTCGACGGTCCGCACGGACACCACGAGCCGGGCGGCGATCTCGGCGTTGGTCAGGCCCCGCGCGAGCAGCCGCATGACCTGGAGCTGGCGTTCGGTGAGACCGGCCGGGTTGCCGCGGGTCGCGGCGACGGGGCCGCGCGGGATGCGCTTGACGCCCAGCCGGCGCAGGTCGGCGCGGATCAGCCGGGCCAGCGGTTCGGCGCCGAGGGCGTCGAGCGCGGCGAGCGCCTCGATCTTGTCGGCGGGATGCGGGCTCTCCGCGACCGCGGCGGCGTGCTCGTAGGGGCAGCCGGCCGCCTGCCACAGCGCCGCCGCCTCGCGCCAGTGGCCGCGGGCCTGGAGCGCGTACGGATGGTCGCAGTCCTCGAGCGGGACCGGGTGGCCGGCCCGGGTGAGCCAGTAGCCGAGCTCGGCGCGGTAGGGGACGCCGGTCAGGTGGCGGGCCTGGGCGTGCACGGGGGCGACGGCCCCGGCGACGGCGGCGTGGTCGCCGCGCAGCCAGGCGGCCTCCGCGAGCGCGGCCGCGACGGGGCCGGTCCGCTGGAGCTCCCGGGTGCGCACGGCGATCTCCTGGGCCTCGGCGAGGAGATCACCGGCGCCCGGGCGGCCGGTGCGGACGCGCACCCGGGCCAGGACGGTCAGGGCCGGGGAGCGTGCGGGCAGGAAGTCGTGGATGCCGAACTCGGCGTGCCGTTCGGCGCCTTCCCAGTCGGCGGCGGCGAGCCGGCGTATGGCCAGTTCGACGTGGAGGTAGGTCAGGAAACCGAGGTGCTCGGCCCGCTCGGCGAGGTCCATGGCCGGGGGCAGATAGCGGTCGGCCTCGGTGTACTGGAGGTGGTCGAGCAGGGTCCAGATGAGGTTGGCGTAGGCGCGGCAGGCGTGCTCGACCTCGCCGGCGGCCAGGGCCACGTCGAGGCTCTCCTCCAGCTGTTTGCGCCCGCCGGGGTCGCCGGCGCGCCAGCGGGCGGTGCCGACGTTGTTGAGGGCGTGCGAGAGAATCGCCGTGTCCTCGGTCTTGCGCGCCAGGGTGATCGCGCGCTCGGCGTGTGCGACGGCCTCGGGGTAGCGGTCGGAGAGCATCCGCAGCTGGGCGATGTTGCTGACCGCGAGCGCCAGCAGCCGGTCGTCGCCGGCGTGCTCCAGGACGGTCACGGCCTCGCGGGCGGCGTACTGGGCCTCGTCCGCGTGGCCGGCCCACCAGTGGATGCGCGAGAGCCAGCGCAGGTCCGCGCCGAGGGCGGGGATGTCGCCGAGTGAGCGGCGCAGGGCGACGGCCTCGCGCTGGGCGGCGACGGCGGCGGCCGAGTCGGCGATGGTGTAGCTCTCCACGGCATAGCGTTCGAGCAGGTCGGCGAGGTCGGGCGGGGCGTAGCGGTAGCGCTGCTGCAGGACGAGGCCGAGCTGGGCGGCGGCCTCGCGGTGGGCGCCGGCCGAGGCGGCGTCGCGGGCCGCGTCGGGCCCGTAGCGGGCGATGGCGTCCTGGTCGCCGGCCTGCGCCGCGTGGTGGACGATGCGCGCGGCGTCGGAGCCGGGGCGGGCGACGAGGGCCGCGAGGACGGTGCGGTTGAGCTCGATGCGCCGGGCGGTGGGCACCGGGTCGACGACCGCGCGCCGGATCAGCTCGTGCCGGAACGCCACCCGCCCCGGTGTCACGGCCAGCAGGCCGCGCTGCTCGGCCGGGGCGAGAACGGCCACTCCCGCCGGGAGCAGGGCATCGACCAGTGGACGTTCCACCGATGAGGGGACCACGGCCAGCTGCTCCAGCGCGTCCACGGTGGCCGGGTCCAGGCCGCGCAGCCGGGCGAGGACGGCCTCGACGACGGTCGGGGGCACTCCCCCGGTGCCGCCGGCCGCGACGACCTCGGCGACGAAGAAGGGGTTCCCCGACGTCACCGCGTACACCTGGGCCGCGTCGAGCCCGTCGGCGCCGCTGAGGGTGCGGACCGCGTCGAGGGAGAGCCGGGCCAGGGGCAGGCGGTGCACGCGGGGCGCGCGGGAGACCTGGCCGAGCAGGTGGCGCAGGGGGTGTCCGCGGCTGAGCTCGTCGTCGCGGTAGGTGAGCACGAGCAGGGCGGGCAGCCGCTCCATGCGCCGCACCAGGAAGCGCAGGGCGTCCAGGGACGCCTCGTCGGCCCAGTGCACGTCCTCGACGACGAGCACCGCGGGGTGCGGGGTCACGGCCAGTTCGCCGCGCAGGGCCTCGTAGACGCGCTGCCGGTCGCCGCCGCCGGTGACGGCCCCGGCCAGTTCGGCGCCGACGCTGCCGACGAGGTCGCGGAAGGGGCCGAGCGGCCGCCGGGTGGCGAGGTCGTCGCACTGTCCGACGAGGACGCGCGCCTGCGCGGGAAGCCGGACGGGCATGGCCCGCACCAGGCTCGACTTGCCGATTCCGGCCTCGCCGAAGACGAGCACCACCGACCCGGCCCCGGCCGCCGCCTCCCGTGCGGCCGTGGCCAGCAATGCCAGCTCGGGCTCGCGCTCGAGGATCCCCCGGTCCACGTGGCCGATTCTGCCACCGGCCGCCCGCCCTGTCCGTGGCAGCGCGCTCGCGCCGCCGCAGGCCCGCGCCCGCGGAGCACGCCACGGCTCGGCGCCCCGCCTCGTGGAGGGTGATCCGGACGGTCCCGGAGCGCCGAGGGGGCCGGGGCGTTGGGCGCGGACCAGGACGTGCGGTTCGCGGGCGTTGGCCCCCGGCGGGCCGCGTCAGGACGGCGTGAGCGGGAGGTCGTCCGTGGAGGCGTTGACCGGTGGGGCGATGCGGTCGGTGTGGTGGACGTCCAGGGCCGCCACGGCGGTCTTCGTGCCGAGGGTGCCGGCGGGATGCCAGGTTCCGTCGACGGCCAGCCAGGTGTCGGCGGGTGGGGCGGGGCTGCCGTACATGCGGATCTTGACCGACTGGGAGTCGGCGGCGCAGCAGGTGAACACGATCCGGGTCAGGTACCAGCCGCCGGCCCGGCCGGCCGGGGTGACGAAGCCGCTCATGCGGATGCCGCGGCTTCTGATCGCCTGTGTCGGGTCCTGCTGGACCCGGGCGGTGAAATCCGTGAGGGTCATCGGCAGGGGGCCGGTCGCGGGCAGCGGGTCGAAGTGCCGCTGCCGCTCGACGGCCCGGTCGTGCGTGCGTGCGGCCGTGTAGGCGCCGAGGGCGGGCGGGGGGTGCAGGAGCAGGCCCAGGACGGGCAGGAGGAGCAGCCAGGCGACGCGGGGGACGGCGCCGTGGTCGTGGCCGTGTGCGTGCCCGTCGCCCCCGGAGGCCGTACGGGCCAGGACCGCTCCCGCCGCACCCAGCAGCACGAGCAGCGCGCCGGAGGCGATCAGGAGGGGACGATGGTCCTCCTTGACGTAGCGCAGGCAGAGGTCGGTGAAGAGCGAGGCGTGCAGCAGGCCGAGGCCGGTGAGGACCAGCAGGGCGGCCTGGAGGTGCCGTCTCACAGCAGTGCGCCTCCGATCAGGACGCTCGCGGCCACGGCCACGAGAGCGGTCGCGGTGGAGAAGCGGAGCGCGAAGCCGCGCCCGAACGTGCCCGCCTGAAGGGCGATCAGCTTCAGGTCGACCATCGGGCCGACCACCATGAACGCCAGCCGTGCGGTCGGCGAGAAGCCGGTGAAGGAGGCGGCGACGAAGGCGTCGGCCTCCGAGCAGACCGCGAGCAGGACGGCGAGCCCGGCCAGGAAGAGCACGGACAGCCAGGGCCAGCCGGAGAAGGCGTCGAGGACGGGGCGCGGTACGGCGACGTTGAACGTGGCGGCCGCCATGGCACCCAGCACCAGGAACCCGCCGGCCTGCAGGAAGTCGTGGCCGAAGCCGAGGCGGAACTCCGTCCAGCGGCTGTGCCCCGGCTGGTGGCCCGTGTGCCGGACGCTCCGCCGCAGCCACTCCTCGCGCCCCAGCCAGAGCCACAGCCAGCCCATCGCGGCGGACGTGCCGAGGGACGCGAGCAGGCGGGCGGCGACCATGGCGGGGTCGCCCGGGAAGGCGACCGCCGTGGCGGCGAGCACGATCGGGTTGATCGCGGGGGCGGACAGCAGGAAGGCGAAGGCCGCGGCCGGGGTGACGCCGCGCCGGATCAGGCTGTTCGCGACCGGCACCGAGGCGCACTCGCAGCCCGGCAGGACGGCCCCCGCGACGCCGGCCACCGGGACGGCGAGCGCGGGGCGCCGGGGCAGGATCCGGGTGAACAGGTCGGCCGGCACGAAGGCGTTGATCGCCCCCGACAGGACCGTGCCGAGGAGCAGGAAGGGCAGCGCCTGGACGGTGATGGCCAGGCAGACGGTCTGCCAGGCCGCGACGGCGGGCGGGTTCGGCCGGCCGATGCCGGTGAGCGCGAGGACTGCGGCGAGGATCACCGCCGCGGCGACGGCGAGACGCACGGGCCGTACGGTGGGGCGGCGCCGCGGAGGGCGGGCAGGCGCGACGATCGGCGCCTTCTCCGCCACATCGACCAGTTCATCCGTTTTGGGCATGGATACTCCGGATGTCGAATTTCGTGGCGAAGATAAGCCAGATCTCCCTACTTCACGGAGCGCACACGCCGCCCGAGACCGATCGATGAACGGGAACGGGAACGGGATTGGCCGTGCAGTGCCAGCACGATGGCGACGCCTATCGCTATCAGGTGCTCACGGCCGGCCAGGTTGGGCACGGCGATCGACTCCCACACCATGGACCCGCTGGTGAGCGCGAAGAGGACGGGAGCGCGCCGCACGACGGCGACGTAGGTGAACAGGCCCACGACCGCGGCGGACGGCCCGGTGTCCAGCACCCGCCCGGCCCCGGGCGGCAGCCCCAGCCCGCCCCACCCGGCTCCGAGCGCGATCATCACGCGCACCATGAGGGTGCCGGCCAGAGTGGTCGCGTACGAGACGACGAGCGTCCTGGTCCGGCCGAGGACGAGCTCGGCCAGCGCGAAGGCGAGGAACAGCTGCGTGATGCCGGCCCACACGGGCAGGTCGAGGGCCGGCACGTACAAGGACACCGGCGTGCGCAGCAGGGCCAGCCACAGCGGCAGGTCGGCGTTGACGCCGCCGAGGATGCGCACCGCCACCGCGCCCGCGGGATGCTGCGCCAGCGCGTGGAAGAAGATCACGCCGAAGGCGGCCACGAAGGCCAGCGTCAGCGCGGACAGCCCACGCCGCACGAGCTGCCGTACCGGATCGACCACGATGCCGTACCACTCGCCGCGCAGCGTGCGTCCCGCGAAGGACGCCGAGCGCCACCCCGCGGCCCGCAGCCGCGCGCGCACGCGGCGGCCAGCCGGGGCGGCCACCGGTGCGCCGGCGAGCGGCCGGCCGACGCGCACCTCGTCGGTACGCAGCGCGTCCACAGCGCTGTCCTCGCAGCGCTCCCCCATGCGAAGCAAGACTCCCCCTGAGAGGGTGCAGGTGACCCGTGCGACACAGGGCCACGCCACTCCACCCGAGGGCTATGCCCGGCGGCGGGGCTTCCTGCGCTTGGCGCCCTTGGAGACGCCGGATTTGCCCCCGGGGTTGCGTCCCGCCGTTTTTGCGCCGGTGGAAGTGCGCCGGTCACCGGCCTTCGCGCCGGACTTCGCACCGGACTTCCCGGCCGGCTCGGGCGCGGCCGCCTTGCGTCCCCGGGAGCTGTTGACCGTGCGGCCGCGGACGATGCCGATGAAGTCCTCGACCATGTCGGTGGTGGCCTCCTCCGGCCAGGCCAGGGCGACGTCGGAGCGGGGAGCGTCCACGACCGGCCGGTGGACGAGGTCCCTGCGGTGGTGCAGGCGGGCCAGCGACTGGGGGACGATCAGGAGGCCGATGCCGGCGGCGACGAGCTCGACCGCGTCCTCCGTGGTGGCGGGACGCTCGAAGGCCGCCTCGCCCGGCGGCCGGTCCCATGCGAAGACGTCGTCCAGCGGGTTGAGGAGGACCTCGTCCGCGAGGTCGTCCAGGGTCACCTCGTCCACGGCCGTGATCAGGTGGTCCTTGGGGACCACGACGACCGTCGTCTCGGTGTAGAGGGGGATGGCGCTGAAGTACGCACGGTCGACCGGCAGCCGGACGAGCCCGGCGTCGGCGTCACCGGCGCGCAGCACGCCGGACGCCTCGGCGGCCGGTACGGCGACGAGGGCCAGCGGGATCTCGGGCAGGCGCTCGTTCCAGATCCGCACCCACTTCGCGGGCGTCGCCCCCGGGACGTACGCGAGCCGGAACGTGGGGGATTCATCCGAGCCTGTCACGCTGCAAGGCTACCGGCCGCGCCCGGTGCCGGATCACCGGCCGCGGTCGGGGCCGTCGCCCCCGCTCGATACCCTTGGCCCCATGAAGTCGCACCAGAGCCCCCAGACGATGAAGCCCGCGACCGCGGCGAAGAAGCTGGGCGTGTACCTCGAGGCCACCCCCGCCGAGTTCCGGGAGGGTGCCGTCTCGCGGGCCGAGCTCGACCGGCTGCAGGCCGATCCGCCCGCGTGGCTGCGCGAGCTGCGGGCCAACGGTCCGCACCCCCGTCCGGTGGTCGCGGCGAAGCTGGGCGTCTCCATCGCGGGCCTCGCGCGCGGCGGTGTCACCGAGGCGCTCACCACCGAGCAGATCGAGGCGCTGAAGCAGGAGCTGCCCGAGTGGCTGCAGAAGGAGCGCGCGACCCAGGCGGAGGTCCGCAAGGAGGGCGCGCGGATCAAGAAGCGCGACGCCGAGCGTGCGGCCCGAAGCGAGTCCGGCCGGTCCTGAACCCTCGCCGTCCGCGTGCCGAACCCCGGCCGTCCGCGACGGAATGTCGCCTTCCGCACCCGCCGTGTGCACGAACCACGTATCTGACGGAGCGTCACGACGAAGGTCACAAAAGCGTATCGGACATTCCGCCCCTCAACCTTCACACGAGCCGCACAAGTTGGCTAGTTTGGCGGCAGGCCGCACGAGTTCCTCCGGCGCCCCGCCGGGACGTGCGGCCTCCGCCGAATCCGGTGCGCCCGCGCGGCAGCCGGAGCCGGGGACCCAACCGAACGATGGGGTGAATCGGCCCGACCGCCCACCAGGGCAGGGGCCGTAGGGCATACCTTCCGGATCTACCGCCCGAACCCGACAGCTAACTCGGTAGGCGGAGATGGAAGGAGTACGGCTCCCATGGCGCCGGAACGATCGTCGCGCCCCGGAGGCCCCGGCCCCGGCATGCGCAATTCCGCTCTCGCCACCGCTGCCCTGACCTCGGTGGCCCTGTTCTCGCAGACCGCCGACGCCGCACCGGTCACGGGGGACGAGGGCCCCAGTCGCGAGGACGTCCGGCAACGGGTGAGCAGCCTGTACGACCGGGCCGAGAGCGACACCGGCCTGCACAACATCACCCGGGCGCAGTCGGCGTCCCGGGGCCGCGGCGCCCCCGCGGGCGGTGGGCGGACCTCGGATCCCGAGCTGGACACCATCGCCCGGCAGTGGTTCCAGGGGGCGCGTTCGTCCCTGGGCCCGACGGTGCCGGCGACCCTGCCGGCCGACCGGATGCCCGCCCGGCCCGGTGCGCCGGCCCGCCCGAGGGAGCCCGAGCGCCCGCCCGTGCCGCGGGCCGCCGGTGCCGCCCGGGAGCTGGAGGCGCCCGCCCGGCCCGTGCTCGAACTGCCCGCCGCGGAGTCCCGCGGACGTGCCGCCGCGGAGCTGACGGCCGGTCCGGCGGCCGCGCTGCCCGCCGTGCCGGCCCAGCGCCAGGAGAGCTCGGCCCCGCCCGCGGCCCCGCCGGAGCCGAGGCAGACGGTGCTGCGCCGCTCCAAGCAGGCGAACCAGCGCAAGATCGCGACGGCCAGCGACCTGCTGTACCGCTACACGGCCCGGCAGACGTCCGTGGCTCCGCTCGCCGCCGCCCAGCCCCAGGCCCTCACCGCATGGCAGGACCCGGCGGAGCAGTCCCGCCGTGCGGCCGAGGAGGCGTGGCGACTGCAGCAGCCCAGCGTGCTGGACACGGGGGTGCCCGCCGCCGAGGAGTGGTGGACGCGGCAGCCGACCGTGCCCGACATGGGCGCGGCCACGGCCGAGGAGGAGTGGCGGATACGGCTGCGGCAGCCCAGCGTGCTGGACACCGGGGTGCCCGCCGCCGAGGAGTGGCGGACACCGCGGCCCAGTGTCCTCGACACCGGCATCCCCGCCGTCGAGACGCCCGTCGGCACCCAGGCCGACCGGGCCGTCGCCTTCGCCCGCGCGCAGATCGGCAGGCCGTGCCTGTGGGGTGCGGTCGGACCGGAGTCGTACGACAACGCCGGCCTCACCCAGGCCGCGTGGAAGGCCGCCGGGGTGGTGCTGCCGCGCAGCACGTCCGAGCAGGCGAGCACCGGCACGGTGATCCCGCTCGCCGAGAGCCGCCCGGGAGATCTGGTCTTCTTCCACGACAGCTTCAGCCATGTCGGGCTGTACACCGGCAACGGCATGATGGTCCATGCGCCCGGCCCCGGTTCGGTCATCCGCGAGGAGTCGATCCACAACGCCGGCGAGGCGGCCCTGCGGATCGCCGTGCGCCCCGCGTAGCCGTGCTGCGGGCCGCCGGCCCCCCGCTCCGGCGGCCCGCACGGTGGGAGCATCCGAGATCGTCGCGGTTGCCCGTTGCAGTCTCGGGCAGCGCACGGTGGTGCCGGTATGGGTACAACTGCGTAGGCGGCGGACGAGTGGAGAGGCACGTGGGACTGGCGCGGGGTTCGGCACACGAGCGCATGCTGTCGGTGGCCGTCGCGGCGCTCAACGAACGTGATCCCGGGCGGCTGTGGCCGCTGCTGGCGAGTGCCCTGCCCACCGTGTGCGGCGGCGAGACCCTGGTCTACAAGCTCGACGACTGGAACGAGACCGAGGGCACGGTGGGCGTTCCGCCCGCCGTCGCCGCCGCGTTCGACGGGCTCGCGCGGGACGAGCTGGGCCTGCTGCGCGCGGGCTATCCGTTCGCGCGCCACTACGCGGCCGGGCCCGACCGCTCCCCCCGCACCGCGCGCCGGACCGCGGGGTCCGCCTGGCCGGCGAGCCCGACCGCGCGCCTGCTCGGCGAGGTCCTGGACGCGGACCATGTGCTGGCGATTCCGCTGCTCCGGACGACGACGCCGATCACCGGGTGCATGGTCTACCGCTCCGGTGCGGACTTCACCGACGACCAGGTCCGCGCGGCCGAGCAGGTGCAGCCCCTGCTGGCGGCGGTCGAGGAGCAGCGGCGGCTCCTGGAACGCTGGCAGCGGTCGGCCGTCCCGGAGCCCGCGCGGGAACGGGCCGAGGACTGTCCGCTCACGCCCCGCGAACTGACCGTGCTGCTCCTGCTCGCGGACGCGCTGACAGCCGCCGCGATCGGCCGCCGGCTCGGCATCTCGGACCGTACGGTCCACAAGCACGTCGAGAAGATCTACCGCAAACTCGGCACCAGGGATCGCATCAGCACGGTGCTGCGCGCCCAGCGCCTGGGGCTGATCCCCACGCCATGAGCGGTGGCGGTGCGCACCGACCGGCCACAGCACTAGCCTGGCACGACCGGCGGGCGACCCGCCCGCCGACCCGCGACTCCGGGGAGTCGGTCATGAACCTGAAGCCGAACCGCTCCATCCCCGCGTCGACCGTGATTCCCGTCCTGGTCTATCCGGACGTGCGCGCGGCGGTCGCATGGCTCGACGCGGCCTTCGGGTTCGTCGAACAGGTGCGGATCGGTGAGGGGCACCGCGCCCAACTCGCCTTCGGGGACGGCGCCGTGATCGTCGGGGACACGCACGGGGAGCGCAGGCCCCCGCGCCCCGGCGAGGTCACGCACTCGGTGACGGTACGGGTGGCCGACGTGCGCGCCCACTGCGCGCGGGCCCGGGCACACGGCGCGCGGATCGTCATGGAGCCGACGGACTTCGAGTACGGGGAGCGCCAGTACACGGCCGAGGACCCGACCGGTCACCGGTGGACGTTCTCCGAGACGCTCAGGGACATCGCTCCGGAGGACTGGGGCGGACAGACGGTCCCGGGCGGCTGACGCCGTCAGGTTCGGCGGGCGCGGGTGGCGAGGCGGTCGGCGAGCGCGAGGACGAGGTCGCGCAGTGCGTCGGGGCGCTCGACGACGAACGGCCGGTCGAGCGCGGCGAGGACCCCGGGCAGCCAGTCGAGCCGCTCCACCCGGAGCTCGGCGCGCAGCCAGCGCTCGCTCGCCCGGTCCGCACCCGGCTCGGGCGCGCACTCCTCCAGGCGCGCGACGCCGGCGGGAAGGTGGGCGCGGATCCGGTCGGCCGTCGCGTGGATACGCAAGGTCACCTCGTGCCGGTACTCGGCCGTGGCGAGGGCCGTCAGCACCCGCTGTGCCGGATCGGGACCGGTGGGCGTTTCGAACGAGCCGGGCAGGGCCCGCGCGTCGGCGATGCGATCGAGCCGGAGGGTTCTCTCCTCGCCGATCCCCGCGTCGAGGCCCGTGACGTACCAGCGACCCCCGTGGGCGACGACCCCGTAGGCGTGCAGGGTGCGTTCGCTGCGCCGCCCGTCGCGGTCGGTGTAGCGGATCGAGACCGGCCGGCGGTGGCGCACCGCGTCGGCGACGGCGAGCAGGATCTCGGCGTCCGGGGTGTCGGCCTCACCGGGCTGATCCGTGAAGGCGAGAGCCTCCGTCAGCGTGTCCAGGCGGCGGGCGATGTGCTGCGGCAGCACCCGGCGGATCTTCGCCGATGCCGTCTCGCTCGCCGTGCGCTGCGCCGTCGTGAGGCCTGCCCGGCGGCCGGCGATCAGGCCGAGCAGCACGGCGAGCGCCTCGTCGTCGCCGAGCATGAGCGGAGGCAGGCGGTAACCCGGGGCGAGCCGGTATCCGCCGTAGCGGCCGCGCACCGATTCCACCGGCACGTCCAGATCGAGCAGATGGTTCACGTACCGCCGCACGGTGCGCCCTTCGACGCCGAGCCGGTCGGCGAGTTCGGCCACCGTCCGGGTGCCGCCGGACTGCAGCAGTTCCAGGAGTGTCAGTACACGGCCGGTGGGTCGGGGCATACGCGCAGCCTAATCCCGATACCGGACCGATTCTGTCCTCTATCTTCCCTAGCCTGCGACGTGCACGCCTTCCGTACAGGCCGGCGCGGGCCGGCCCAGCCGAGGAGATTCCCATGGACTTCGTCTCGATCCGCATCATCACCGGCGACGTGGCACGCCTCGTCGCCTTCTACGAGCGCGCCACGGGTGCCCGGGCGGCCTGGGCCACCGAGGACTTCGCCGAGCTCAGGACCGCGACCGCCACCCTGGCGATCGCCGGCACCCGCACCGTCCCGCTGTTCGCCCCGGACTCCGCCCGCCCGGCGGACAACCACAGCGTGATCACCGAGTTCCTCGTCGACGACGTGGACCGCGTCCACCGGGACCTGACCGGTTTCGTCACGGACTTCGTCGCCGAGCCGACCACGATGCCCTGGGGCAACCGGTCGCTCCTGTTCCGCGACCCCGACGGCCATCTCGTCAACTTCTTCACCCCCGTCACTCCGGCGGCCAAGGAGAAGTTCGCGCGCTGACACCGGGCCCCGGGCCGCCCGCACGGGAGCCGTGCACGGGAGCCGGGAGAGTGCGGGGCTCAGCCCTGTCCGGTCCCTGGCCCCGTCCCGCCCTGCAGCCGCTCCAGGTCCGACGGCCGGACCTGGATCGCCACCACCGCGATCAGGGCGGCGATCACGGCGAAGATCGCGGCCGTGACGAAGGCGGCCGAGACGCCGGCCGTCAGGACGTGGTCGGAGTAGGGCGAGGGGAGCCGGCCGGTGCGGCGGAAGCGGAGACGCTCGGCCGGGGTCGCCTGGGCCAGGAAGCGGGGGATCTGCTGGTGCGCCTCGTTCGTGCTGGCCGTGCCGAACATGGTGACCAGGATGGACAGGCCCAGCGAACCACCCACCTGCTGCGTGGCGTTGAGGAGTCCGGAGGCGGCGCCGGTCTCCTGGACGGAGACGTTGGAGAGCGCCATGAGCGTGAGCGAGACGAACTGCATGCCCATGCCGAGGCCGAAGACGAGGATCGGCCCGAGGATGCTGCCGGCGTAGGTGGAGTCGACGTCGGTCAGGGTGAGCCAGGCCAGGCCCCCCGCGGCGAGGACGGCGCCGACCACCATGAAGGGCTTGGGACCGAACCTGGGCAGGAACTTCGAGGCGAGCGCGGCGCCGACCGCGATCACCGCGCTGACCGGCAGGAAGGCCAGCCCCGCCGCCAGGGGGCTGAAGCCGAGCACGTCCTGCACGAAGAGTGTGAGGAAGAAGAACATGCCGAAGATCGCAGCGGCGAGGCTCAGCATGATCCCGTACGTGCCCGCGCGGTTGCGGTCGGCGAACATGTGCAGCGGGGTGATGGGCTGCCGGGAGCGCCGCTCGATCAGGACGAACCCGGCCAGCACGACGGCCGCCGCGGCGAACGAGGTGAGCGTGAGGCCGTCCCGCCAGCCCTCCTGCGCGGCTCTGATGAACCCGTAGACCAGCAGCACCATGCCCACGGTGGAGGTCAGCGCGCCGGCGATGTCGAAGTGGCCCTCGTGGCGTTCGGACTCCTTGATGAAGCGGGGCGCGGCCAGGGCGATCAGCACGCCGATGGGCACGTTGACGAAGAGCACCCAGCGCCAGTTCAGCCACTCGACGATCATTCCGCCGGCGAGCAGCCCGATGGCGCCGCCGCCGGAGGAGACCGCGGCGAAGACGCCGAACGCCCGGTTGCGTTCCGGGCCTTCGCGGAAGGTCGTGCTGATCAGGGCGAGTGACGTCGGGGAGGCGATGGCGCCGCCCACCCCCTGCAGGGCCCGCGCGGCCAGGAGTTGGCCGGAGCTCTGCGCGAAGCCGCCCAGCAGGGAGGCCAGGGCGAAGAGCAGTACGCCGAAGACGAACATCCGCCGCCGGCCCAGGATGTCGCCGGTGCGTCCGCCGAGGAGCAGCAGGCCGCCGAAGGTGAGGGTGTAGGCGTTGACCACCCAGGACAGGCTCGTGGTCGAGAAGTCCAGGGCGCTCTGGATGTGCGGCAGGGCGATGTTCACGATGGTGATGTCGAGGACCACCATCAGCTGGCACGAGGCGATGACCAGCAGCGCCACGCCGTTTCCGCCGCCGCCCGGTTCACGGGAGGCGGCCTGTGCTGCGGGGCTGGGCCGGGGGCTGCTGCTCATGGTGCGTGAACTCTCAGTGAACGGTCACGTCCACTGTCCGACCGTACGCTCCCCCCGTGACCGTCACCACTCGGCCACCGCTCGACCGCGGAATCCGCGCGCGGCGGCGCGGCGGACCACGGTCGTGCCCCGGTCAGGTGCGCGTCTTGTGGGTCATCGCGAACTCGTCGGCCTCGGGCAGGTCGAAGTCACCGTGGTCGCTGCCGAGGCCCTGCGCCACCAGCGCCGCCGCCGCGCAGCCCAGGACCGCGGCCTCGCGCGGGGTGCGGCCGAGGCTGAGACCGCGCAGGAAGCCGGCCGAGAAGGCGTCGCCGCAGCCGGTGGTGTCGACGACCTCCACGTCGAAGGCGGGAACGGTCTCGGTGCCGTCCGCCGTGACCAGGAGCGCGCCGTCGCCGCCCCGGGTGACGGCGACGAGGCCGGCCCCCGCGGCCAGGAACTTCCTGGCGCCGGTGACGAGGTCCTCCTCCTCGCTGAAGCCGTGGACCTGGTCGTCGTTGGGCAGCAGGAAGTCGACGTACGGCAGCAGCGGCTCGATCTGGTCGTAGGTGCCGAGTGCGCCGGGGGCGAGCAGGTCGACGGAGGTGACCACGTCGTGCTCCTTGGCGTGCGCCAGGATGCGCGCGGCGACGTCGGCGCCGATGAGTTCGGGGCCGCCGAGGTGGAGATGCGTGGACTCGGCGACGGCGTCCCAGGGCACGTCGTCGAGGCCGTAGGTGACGTTGGCGCCCAGCAGGTGGAGGGTGGGGCGGTCGCCGTTGGGGCGGACGGGCAGGACGGTCGCCGAGGTGGAGGTGCCGACGCGGCGGACGACCAACTCGGTGTCCACGCCCGCCCGGTCGAGGAGCTGGAGGAGCAGGTCGCCGGTCGGATCGGTGCCGATCGCGCCCGCGGTGCGCACCGAGGCGCCGAGTTTGGCGAGGGTGAGCGCGGTGCCGGCGGCCGTTCCGGCGGCGGTCATCCTGATGTCGTCCACGAGGGTGGCGCCCTGGCCCTCGGGTATCTCCTCCACCGGCCGTACCAGCACGTCCAGTACGTGCACGCCCATCGTGACGACCTTCTGCGCCTTCATCGGGTTCCCTCCTGCGCGGGTGGTACGGGGTGGGTGGTGCCGTAGTGGCGGGCGATCGCGGCCTCGACGACCGCGCGTTGCCGGGTCTCGTCGAGGACCCGGGGCGGGCCGAAGGCGGCGGCGCGCTGGTGGACGCCGCAGGCCCACTCCAGGAGCAGGGCGTGCTCGACGGCCTGGTCCAGGGTCGGGGCGTGGGTGACCGCTCCGTGGTTCGCCATCAGCGCCGCGGCGCGTCCCTCCAGCGCGGCGAGCACGGACTCGGCCAGTTCGGGGGTGCCGAAGGTGGCGTACGGTGCGACCCGGACGGTACCGCCCAGGGCGAGCAACTGGTAGTGGATGCAGGGCAGTTCGTCCAGGACGCAGGAGAGCGCGGTGGCCATCGGGGCGTGGGTGTGGACGACCGCGCAGGTGCCGTAGCGCCGGTAGACGCCGAGGTGGAGGTCCAGTTCGGAGGTGGGCTCCAGGCTTCCGTCCACGAGCGTGCCGTCGAGGTTGACCACGGTGACCTGGTCCGGGGTGAGCCGGGCGAGCACCGCCCCGGTCGCGCTGACGGCGACCCGCTCGCCCACGCGCACGCTGACGTTCCCGGCCGTGCCGATGAGCAGGCCCTCGGCGCCCAGTCGGCGGCAGGCGTCGGCGACGGCGGCCCGCTCCTGACCCAGCACCGCGCTTGAGTCGGTCATGTGCGGGAACCTAACCCAAAGGTGAAACAAAGTCACGTTCGGATTCGGAGGTTGCTTCGTGCGCGAGCCGACCACCGCACCGCTGCGCCGCACCCCTCAACAGGCCCGCAGCAAGGCCCGGTTGGCGCGAGTCCTGACGGCCGCCGAGCGGGTCCTTGTCGCGGAGGGCGTCGAGGCGCTCACCACGACCCGCGTCGCCGCGGAGGCGAAGGTCTCGGTCGGCTCCCTGTACCAGTACCTGCCCGATCGCGAGGCGATCATCGACGCGCTCGCGGCGGGATACTTCGCGGGCCTCGAAGCCGCCATGGACGCGTTCGCGGACGTGGCGTCCGCGGACGCCGCGTCCGCCGGGCTCCGGGCGGATCCGGTCGGCGTGCTGGTGGACGAGTTCGCCGCGATCTACCGCGCCGAACACGGCTTCCGCGCACTGTGGTTCGGCAGCGGGCCGACCGAGCGGACCCGGGCCGCGGACCGCGCGCACAAGCGCCGCATGGCCGACGGCCTTCGCCGCGTCCTCCTCGCCCTCGGCCTCACCCGCGACGACGAGCGGCTCGCCCGCTCCTGCCTCGCGGCGGTCCTGGCCGCGGACGCCCTCGCCCAGGAGGCCTTCCGGCGCGACGCGGCGGGCGACGCGGGTCTCCTGGACGAGGCGAAGGTGATGCTGCGGGGGTACTTGACGGCGATCGCGGAGCGCGCGTGAGGCCGCTCTGGATCCTCGACGGGGGCTGAGGGAGGCCGGTTCACACCACGTGGGCCTCGGGGCGGGTCCCGGCGCCGGAGCGGAAGCGGTCGGCGCTGAGTGGGGAGATGTCGGTGAAGGGCTCGCGCTCCAGGTGCAGATCGCGCAGGATCTCGCCGACGGCGGGGCCCTGGAGGAAGCCGTGGCCGGAGAACCCGGTGGCGTAGAGGAAGTTGACGAGTTCGCCGGAGCGGCCGATGAGGGCGTTGTGGTCGGGGGTGACCTCGTAGAGGCCGGCCCAGCCGTCGACGGTCCTCATCCCGGCCAGTCGCGGGGCCCGTTGACGTACCGCGTCCCGGAACAGCTCCAGCCACTCGGGGGTCCAGGTCGTGTCGAAGCCGTCGGGCTCCCGGGGGTCGGCGAGGCCGAACAGCAGGCCGTCGTCGCTGTTGTGGAAGTAGGCGGTCGAGGCGAAGTCGATGGTGAAGGGGATGCGGGGTGCCGGGGGCACCAGCGGTTCGGTGAAGGCGAGTTGGCGCCGTACCGGCCGGACCGGGAGGTGGAGGTCGGCCATGTCGCCGATCTGCGCCGACCAGGCGCCCGCGGTGCAGACGACGGTGGCGCAGCCGATCCGGCCGCGGTCGGTGTGCACGGCGGTGACGCGGTCACCGGCGGTGTCGAGGCCGGTGACGGTGGTGTGCGTGGCGAAGGTGACCCCGGCCCGGGCGGCGGCGTCGGCGTAGCCCTGGACGACCAGGCGTGGGCGGGCGTGCCCGTCCTCCGGCGAGTAGGCGGCGGCCACCAGGCCGTCGGTGCCGGCATAGGGGCACAGCCGGTGGGCCTCCTCCGGGGAGATCATGCGGGTGGGGACGCCCAGTGCGTTCTGGGTCCTGACGCCGGCCTCGAACTCCGTGACCTGCCGCTCGGTGGTCAGCAGGAAGAGGTAGCCGACGGTGTCGAGGCGGATGTCGGCGCCGGGGCGGTGCGGGAAGTTCGCGTAGGCGCGCAGACTGCGGCTGCCCAGCTCGATGTTGAGCGGGTCGGAGAACTGCGCGCGGACCCCGCCGATCGGCTTGCCCGAGCTGCCGCAGGCGAGTTCGCCGCGCTCGACCACGACGACGTCGCTCACCCCCGCCTCGGCAAGGTGGAACGCGGCGCTGGCACCCATCACGCCACCGCCGATGACCACGACGTCCGCGGTCGCCGGTACGGAGCGGAAGGTGGATGAGGAGGACAAGAGGCCGTCCCTTCCGAAGGCCGGCGCCGGAGCCGGACGGTTGCGGCCCGGGGCGCGCCTGCGCGGTGAATGAGTGGCTCGGTGACCCTACGCCGGAGATCTCGCTCTCCGCCGCCCCGCTTTCCGCCGTGTCGGCCGGCGCCTTCGGCTCCGCCGGTTCGGCCCGGCACGTCCATCCGCTGCGTGCCGACCACCGCCGCCGGCCCGTCGGAGATCGCGGAGGCCGCCACCCGGCTCCTTTCGGACCGCGCCTCCTTCGTCCACGGCACGGTGCTCGGCGTGGACGGCGGTATCCGGGCCTGAGCGCCGGCACGCGGCGGCCGGGCCCGCGGTCGTCCGGGGCGTGTCAGGCGGCGGGGCCCGCGGGCGGCGCGCCGGTGACCGCGGCACGGTAGAGGGCCCGGGTGGCGGTGCTGAAGTAGGCGCTGTACGACACCTGGGGGGTGTCACCGCCGGTGTGGTAGCCGCCGATGATCCCGATCACCGCCCAGCCGCCCGGCCGCGGCACCAGCATGGGCCCGCCGCTCGTGCCGCCCACGAAGGCGTCGCAGGCGATGCGCAGGAAGGTGCCCGGATCGGCCGGGTCGTCGCTGGGCCACTCGGTGGTCCGGCTCCAGCACTCCAGCGGCTTCGCCGCGTTGGCGGGATATCCGATCATCCGGACCGGGAGGTGGCCGTACCCGGTGTCGGTGAGGAGGCGGACCCCGCCCGTCCTGTCCTCCAGTCGCCTGCCGTCCTCGTCGGGCCCGGTGACCGCGAAGCCGACGTCGTAGGCCGCTCCCGCGTGCTCACCGAGGTCGTAGTACTCCTGCGCGACGTAGACCCCGTCGTCCTTCACCGGGAAGATGCCGAACGGCTTCAGGCCGTCGTGATACTGCGGCACGAAGCCCAGGTGGCGCCTGGGAGAGGTGCCGGAGTACCCCTTGAGGCAGTGCCCCGCGCTGAGCACCAGGTCGCGGCCGGGGCTGCGCACCACGGAGCCGCTGCAGGTGCGACCCGTGCCGGTGGCGTCGGTCCAGAAGAACGTGCCGGCCTGCGGGATGCCGTCGAAGCCGTGGCTCGGCGGGATGTGCTCGCCGGGCCGGGGCCCGTCCGCCGTGGGCCGTGCCTCGCCCTCCCGGTCCGCGTCGAAGGGCAGCGCGGCCGTCATCCGGGCCGCCGTCCAGTACGTGTCGAGCGCGGGTGCGACCGAACGGCCGGCGGCCGGTGTCTGGGCGCGGGCGGCCGGTGCGAGGCCCGTTCCCAGCATGAGGGCGGCCGCGAGGACGGCGGCGTGCGGGAGGACTCTGCTTCTTCGCACTGTCGATCCCCTTCGGAAGGACACATGGGCATGATCGAGATTCCGCTACCTCGGTGCTGCCCCTTCGGAGCCGGCTTCACCCCTGCACCGCACACCACCACGCCGCCGGTCAGCCGAGCGCCGCCCGCAGCGCGGCCTCGAAGGTCGGGTGCCGGAAGCCGAAGCCGGACTCCAGCAGGCGGGTGGGCAGCACGCGCTGGCTCATCAGGATGCCGTCCGCGAACTCGCCGAGCGCGAGCCGGACGGCGAAGGCGGGGACGGCGGGCAGCGTGGGGCGGTGCAGGATCTCACCGACGGTGGTGGTGATGTCACGGTTGGTCGACGGGTGGGGGGTGGTCAGGTTGACCGGGCCGCCGACGGACTCGGTGCCGATGAGGTGGCGCAGGGCGCGGACCGTGTCGGGGAGGGAGATGTAGCTCCAGTACTGCTGGCCGCTGCCGAGGCGCGCGCCGAGCCCCGCGCGGGCGAGCGGCAGCAGGCGGCCCATAGCGCCGCCCTCGGCCGAGACGACGATCCCGAAGCGGGGCGTGACGACGCGTGTGCCGGCCGCCCGCGCGTCCTCGGCGGCGGCTTCCCACTCCCGGCAGACACCGGCCAGGAAGTCGTCCCCGGCACCGGCCGACTCGTCCACCTCGTCCGTCCCGGTCTCGCCGTAGTACCCGACGGCCGACCCCGACACGAACACCGCCGGCGGCTTCTCGCAGGCCCCGATCGCCGCGGCGAGGGCTTTGGTGCCGTGCACCCGGCTCTCCCGGATCTCCCGCTTGTACGCGGCGGTCCACCGGCGGTCGCCGACCCCCGCCCCGGCCAGGCCGACCACCGCGTCCGCCCCGTCGAGCACATCCGGATCCGCCGTGCCCGCGCGCGGGTCCCACACCGACTCGACGCTTCCGTCGGCCCGCGCCCGCGGTGCCCGCCGCACCAGCCGGGTCACCCGGTGACCGTCGGCGAGCAGCGACGCGGCGAGCGCGCCGCCGATCAACCCTGAGGAACCACTGATCACGACGTGCATGGCAACCGGCCTCGATCCGGACGCGGGAAGCGGTCGATGCGTACGGCTGTTCACGCGACGACCGGCTCTGACGCGGCGGCGGGGCCAGGACTCCCCGGCGGTCCTGGCCCCGCACGGTCCGCTCCTACTTCCCCGCGTGGCGATCACCAGGATGCACAGCAGGTCACCTTTGTGTCGTTGGCGTACGGTCCACCGTTACTTGGCGAGGAGTCCACACCGTTCGCGGTACTCGCTCGGCGGGACGCCCCGTGCGGTACGGAAGGCACGCGTGAACTCCGCGGCACGCGGGAAGCCCCACCGGGCGCCGACGGCGTGGATCGGCATCGTGCGCAGGGCCGGGTCGGCGAGGTCGCGGCAGGCGTTCTTCATCCGCTGCTCGCGGACGTAGGCGCCGACGGTGGTGCCCTCGGCCTGGAAGAGGCGGTAGAGGTAGCTGCGGGAGATGTGGTGCGCGGCCGCGATCCGGGCGGGGGTCAGCTCCGGGTCGCCGAGGTGGCGGCGGATGAACGCCTTGACGCGCAGGGTCAGGGTGCGGGCGCGCGTCTCGGGCGGCAGCTGCCGCTCGGCGTCCAGGGCCTGCGCGAAGACGGCGGTCACCAGATCGGCGACGACGGTGCCCAGGCGGGGCCCGTCCGAGGGCTGGTAGGACGCGGTGTCCGAGACCAGCTGGATCAGGAACTGCGCGAGCAGCGCACCGACGCCCGCACGGCCCGACACCCGGCTCCCGATCACCCGGTCCGCGCGCTGCGCGGGCAGCGCCACCAGGGCACGCGGCAGTTCGATCCCGATCATGGTGACCGGGTCGGGGCCGGTGGAGATCTCGTACGAACGTGAGGAGCTGTTGGTGTGGAAGTCGTCGGTGCGGTACGCGATCTGCTGTCTGCCCCAGCATGCCGCCCCCTCTCCCTGACGCAGCAGGGAGAGGTGGAACGCCTCGGGGTCGGACTGCCGGACGAGTCTGGGGGTCCGCCGGAACACCAGGTGGTCGAAGGTCGCCGGCCACACGACCACGTCCCCGAGACCGAGGACGCGCTGTTCACCGTGGTAGTCCGCCGCGCGGTCACTGGCCAGCTGCATCGGCGCGTGGGTGCGGCCCATGCGCTCGGTCCAGGCCTCGAACCGGTCGCCCACCGGCAGGTCCACGGTCCGCAGGAACGATTCGTCCAGCACGGCGGTAGTCAATCACACGAACGGAGAGGGAAGGGGAACGTGGTGGCCGTTGCTCAGCCGGTGAGGAACTCCGCCAGTCCGGCCAGGAGCCGGTCGACGTCCTCCGCGTCGTTGTAGGGCGCGAGACCGACGCGCAGGCCGCCGGTGTCGCCGAGGCCCAGACGGCGGGATGCCTCCAGGGCGTAGAAGGAACCCGACGGGGCGTGGACGCCGCGCTGCGCGAGGAAGGCGTACGCGTCCGTCGTGGAGCGGTCCTCGAACGTGAGCAGGAGGGTGGGGGTGCGGTCGGCCGCCCGGGAGTGGATCGTGATGCCGTCGAGCGCGGACAGCCCCTTGTCGATCTGGGTGCGCAGGCTGTCCTCGTGGCCTTCGAGTGCCGTGAACGCCGCGGCCAGGCGCTCCCGCCGGGTGCCGGTGGCGCTCGGGTCGAGACCGGCGAGGAAGTCGACCGCCGCGGCGGTGCCCGCGAGGAACTCGTAGGGCAGCGTGCCCAGTTCGAAGCGCTCGGGGACCACGTCGGTGGACGGCAGGAGCTTGTCCGGCCGCAGGGTCTCCAGCAGCTCCGGCCGGGCGGCGAGGATTCCGTGGTGGGGGCCGAGGAACTTGTAGGCGGAGCAGACGAAGAAGTCGGCGCCGAGGCTTTCGAGGTCGACGAGCGTGTGGGCGGTGTGGTGGACGCCGTCGACGTAGCAGAGCGCTCCCGCCTCGTGTGCCAGGCGGGCGATCTCCGCCACGGCGGGGCGCGTACCGATCAGGTTGGAGGCCGCAGTGACGGCGACCAGCCGGGTGCGCCCCGACAGCACGGCACGGATGTCGTCGGCGGTCAGCTCCCCGGTCGCGGGGTCGAAGTCGGCCCGGCGCACGGTCGCACCGGCCTGTTCGGCGGCCTGCACCCAGGGGCGGATGTTGGCGTCGTGGTCCAGGCGCGTGACGACCACCTCGTCGCCGGGCCGCCACGTCCTGGCGAGGGTGCGGGAGAAGTCGTAGGTGAGCTGGGTGGCGCTGCGCCCGAACACGATCCCTGCCGGGTCCGCTGCCAGCAGGTCGGCCATGGCCCGGCGGGCGCCGGTGACGAGGGCATCCGCGTTGCGCTCCCCCGGCGCGATCTGGCCGCGGTTCGACAGGGGCCGGGACATGGCCTCTGCGACGGCGCGGATGACGGGGTCCGGGGTCTGGGTGCCGCCCGGGCCGTCGAAGTGCGCCGTTCCGGCGGCGAGAGCGGGAAAACGGGAGCGGATGGCGGTGATGTCGTACGTCACGAGAGAGCTCCTGTGGGTGCCGGGCCGGAGCAATGATCGTGCGCGATCGGCGGCGGGCGTGGCAACCGTGCGGGCCGGTCGGGTGGCCCCGGCCCGGCCCCGGGGAAGGCTTCCGCGCCGGGAATCCGACCTGATCAAAAACATGTGGCGGTCCGGGCAGGACGGACGTTACGCTCCCCGCGATGACTACTCACTCTGCTGTCAGATTGGGGGTCCCGTCCGCGCAAGGTGAGTGCTGATGCCCACTCCCTCCGCGAACGGCGATTCCCGCCTCTCCTTCTGGCTGCGCGTGCGCGAGTTCGCCGTGCCGCCCTCCATGATCGACACCGCGACCGCCCGCCGCAGCGTGGGCGACTGGGCCGGGGCGTGCGCCGCCGCAGGCGTCGATGTCGACCTGAACCTGCGTTCCGTGGCCCGCGACCACGGCCAGGCACTCGTGACTCGTCTGCGTTCGGATCTAAGGCGGTTGGCGCCCGATCTGCTGCGCTGGCACCTGCCGAGGATCGCCCCCGACGGACTGCTGCGCCCGGGGCTGACCATCGCTCTGGCCCGGTACGGCGCCGAGGGGCAGGACGGTCCAGGGCCGGTGCACCTCGTCGTCCGGACGCCGCCGGCCTGGGCGGACGGCGGGCAGCGGATCAGCCTCGCGCTGTGGGACGGAACCGGCTTCGAGGGTGCCGGCCGTCACCCGCATCCGCGTCCCGGCCCGCGGTTCCGGCTGGACCTGCACCGGCATCTGTGGGACGCGAGCAGAGCAGGTGAGCTGCGGGCCCGCTCCGGCGCCGACCGGCCGGACAACGCCAACTCCCTCGTACTCGACGAGGAGTTGCTGGCACGCGTGCCGCACGGGCACCGCTGCGCGCTCGACCGGTGGGCCGCCGAGGCGGGCATCCTGCTGCGCGCCGAAGGGCGGCAACGCGGCCGGGCCGGTTCCGTGCTCGTACGGCTCGGGAGCCGGCATCGGCTGGTTCTGGAGGTGCCGGCGGCGGGGCGAGCCCCCGTCGTACGGCTCGCGGGCGGCGCCCGGTCCCCGCACGGGCTCGGTTCCGCACTGCCGGTTCTTCCGGACGCGGCGACCTGGGTTCCGCCCGATCTGGAGTTGCTGCGCTCCGGTGCGATCGACGCCGGCCGGCTGCATCCGCTGGTCGCGGCGGCTCTCACCGGAGCGGGAGAGGGCGGGCCGTCCCGCGCTGCGCCCCGTTCCGCGGAACGGCCGGGTCAGCCGCGCCTGGTGGAGTGCCGTGGCGCCCGGCACCGGATCGGCCTGGTCGACGGCGTGCTGGCGGCGCTGGACCACGACCCGGCCGAACTCCGGCGGGAGGAGCTGCTGGTCGCACTGACCGGCACCCCGCTGCCCTGCCTGCGCGCGATCGACGAGGCGCATCGTCGGCCGGACTGCCTCACCGGGGTACGCGAACGGCTGGACCACGGTGACATCGCCGGGGCGCTGGCCGTCGTCGAGGGTCTGCTCGGTCCCGGCGCGCATCTGCGCGACGGCCCGCTGCGCGACGAGCTGGAGGCGGCCGCGCAACGGCGCATCACCTACGGCCTGTTCCGGGCGGGTCTGATCGGCGCCGCCCGCGGGCCCGCCCGCCTGCGGCCCGGCGACCTCCAGCGCGGCCAGGACCATCTGGCGCACCCGCGCCACGCTTCGCTGCGCTGACCTCGCGCCATCCCCAAGGCACCCGTCTCCTACCTACCCAAGGTGATCACGCATGCCGACACGCACCCATGTCCCCACCACCCAACTCGACGTCGCAGCGAAGCTGTTGAGCCTGCTAGGCGACACCGCCACCGAACCCCGCCCCGACGACCGGCTGGCGGCCCTGACGCTGGCCGTGGCCGCCGACCTGCCCGTGCTGCTGTGGGGCGAGCCGGGCATCGGCAAGACCGCGGCCCTCACGCAGCTCGCGGAGTCCCTGGAGCTGCCGCTGACCACGGTGATCGCCAGCGTGCACGAGCCGTCCGACTTCTCGGGCCTGCCGGTCGTCGGGGACGATCCGGCGGAGCAGGGCGTGCCGATGGCTCCGCCGGACTGGGCGGTCCGGCTGGTGCGGGCCGGGCGGGGCCTGCTGTTCCTGGACGAGCTGTCGACCGCGCCGCCCGCGGTGCAGGCCGCCCTGCTGCGCCTCGTGCTGGAGCGGCGGATCGGCGCTCTGCGGCTGCCGCCGGAGGTGCGGATCGTGGCCGCCGCCAATCCGCGGTCCTCGGCGGCCGACGGCTGGGAGCTGAGCCCGCCGCTGGCCAACCGGTTCGTCCATCTGCGCTGGACCCACGACCACGAGGTCGTCGTCCGCGGCCTCGGCGGGACCTGGCCCCGGGCCGCGATGCCGCGCCTCTCCCCCGAAAAGCTGCCGGAGGCCGTGGAGTTCGCCCGCCGTGCGGTGTGTGCGCTGCTGACCGCGCGCCCCAAGCTCGTGCACCGGCTGCCCACCGACGAGACCCGCCGGGGCGGGCCCTGGCCGTCCCCGCGCAGCTGGGAGATGACACTGCGCCTGATCGCGTTCGCGACCGCGGCCGGGTCGTCCCGGGAGGTGCTCTCCCTGCTCGTGCGCGGGACGGTGGGCGACGGCCCCGGCCTCGAACTCCTCACCAGCATCGACCGGTTGGACCTGCCCGATCCCGAGACGCTGCTCGCCGACCCGGCCCGGGCCGAGCTGCCCGAACGAGGCGATCTGCGCCAGGCCGTGCTCGACGGGGTGGTGGCCGCCGTCCGCAACCACCCCGAGAGGTCCCGCTGGGACGCGGCGTGGGCGCTTCTGGTCCGTGCGCTGGAGACCGGGGCCCCGGACCTGGTGGTCGTCCCCGCGACCACGCTCGCCTCGCTGCGCCGCGAGGACTGGGACGTACCCGCGTCGATCGAGCGACTGGCCGGCGTGGTGTCGGTGTCCCGGCGGGCGGACCGGGCCCGGGCCGCGCTCACCGCGAAGACGGGCCGATGAGCACGGACGGACCGGAGGCCCGACCGGAGACCGTACGGGAGGAGGCTCGGACGTCCGAGGCACCGGCCGCACCCGGCATCCTCGACCTGGACAAACTCTTCGCCGCCCGCCTCTACGCCGCCCGGGCCCGCCCCTACCTGGCGACCGCGCTGTTCGCCCTGCACGTCGTCGAGTCCCGGCAGGTGCCGACGATGGCCGTCGACCGGCACTGGCGGTGCTACGTCTCGCCGGGGTTCGTGGACCGGATGCCGGTGGAGGAGCTGGCGGGCGTGTGGGTGCACGAGGTGTCGCACCTGCTGCGGGACCATCACGGGCGCAGCGACCGGGTGGCTCGGGAGCGCGGGCTGAGCGGCCCCGGCGAGCGGCTGCGGATGAACATCGCCGCGGACTGCGAGATCAACGACGACATCTACGGCGACGGGCTGGTGCGGCCCGAAGGCGCGGTCGGGCCAACGGCGTTGGGGCTGTCCCCGGGTGAGCTGATGGAGGACTACCTGCGCCGGTTCACGCTCGGCGCGCGGACGCAGGACATGGCCTGGCTGGACTGCGGCAGCGGCGCCGACGGCCGGCAGCGCGGCTGGGATCTCGGCCCGGACGGCGCGCACGGTCTGTCCCGGCAGGAGCAGGACGGGGTGCGGTTCCGGGTGGCGCAGGGGCTCAAGGGCCGGCCGGGGGACGCGCCGCGGGGCTGGCGGCGGTGGGCGGAGGAGGCGTTCCATCCGCCGCAGCCCTGGCGGGAGTTGCTCGGGGCGGCGGTCCGCTCGGCGGTCTCCGCTCCCGGCGCGGGCGAGGACTACGGCTACGACCGGCCCTCGCGGCGCGCGGCCGGTCTGCCCGGTGTCGTCCTGCCGAGTCTGCGGCGCAGGCCGCCGCGGGTGTCGGTGGTCATCGACACGTCCGGGTCGGTCAGCGACGCCGAACTGGGCAGTGCGCTGCTGGAGGTCGCCGCGATCTCCCGTGCGGTGGGCGGCCGCCGCGATTTGGTCACGGTGGTGCCGTGCGACGCGGCGGCCCGCGTCGCGCACCCGCTGTGCCGGGCCGAGGGGATACCGCTGACGGGCGGTGGCGGCACGGATCTGCGGACGGGTTTCGCGAAGGCACTGCGCACCCGCCCCGAAGTGATCGTGGTGCTCACCGACGGGCAGACCCCGTGGCCGGCCGCGCGGCCGGCGTGCCGGACGGTGGTGGGCCTGTTCCCCCGGCAGCCGGGCTGGAACGAGGACGACCCGGACTACGTCCCGGATGCGCCGCCCGCCTGGGCACGGGTGGTCGGGATCGGCTAGGCGTGCCGCGGCCGCCCCAATGTTGGGCAAGTCATTGACTGCCGCCGAAATACTGCCCTACATTCGCAGCGATTCCCGGCGCCGTCACACCCCCGTAAAACCGCTCAAAGGGGAGCCCACGTGTCCACCGAAGCGCGCACCCAACCGGATTCCACCGCTGTCGGCCCGCCGCCCGGCGGCCTGCCCGTCGGCACGCTGGTGGCCGGCTGCTTCGCGGTCTGCCTCGCGCAGATCGCGCTGGCCATGCCGGCCACCCTCAACGGGCTCTTCCAGGAGGACCTGCACCCCGTCGGCTCGCAGCTGACCTGGATCTCGGACGCGTTCCTGCTGCCGGTGTCCGTCCTGGAGCTGACCTTCGGTGTCCTCGGCGACCTCTTCGGCCGCAAACGCCTGCTGGTCGGCGGCGGCGGGCTGCTCGTGGTCGGTGAGGCGCTCGCGGCCGCCGCGACCGGCATCCACACGCTCTGGGTGGGCCAGGCCATCGCGGGCCTGGGTGCGGCGGCGCTGTTCCCGACCTCGCTCGCGATGATCGCCGCGGGCACGCACTCGGCCAAGGACCGCGCCCGCACCATCACGATCTGGGCCGCGGCCCTGTCCAGCGGCGGCTTCGTGGCCCCGGTGCTGGGCGGCGTCACCGGCACCTACGGCTCCTGGCGCTGGGCCTTCGTCGTGGTCACGGGCCTGGCCCTGGTCAGCACCGTGCTCAGTCAGCTGCTGGCACACAACTCAAGTGCCCCACAGGGGCGTTCACTCGACCTGGCCGGTCAGATCACGGTCGGCGTCGGCATGTTCGCCCTGCTCTACGCGGTCATCCAGGGCCCGGCGGACGGCTGGACCGCGACGCCGGTGGTGATCGCCTACGCCGTCGCCGCGGTCTTCATCGGCCTGTTCGTCGTGGCCGAGCACCGGGCCGCCTCGCCGCTGCTGCGGCTCGACCTGTTCAGGAACCGGGCGTTCGCGGTGGCGTCGTTCGTCGCGGTGGTCGGCATGTTCAGCTACCTGGGCACCGCCTACGCGACCAGCATCCGGCTGGGCCCGGTCCAGCATCAGAGCCCGCTGCGCGGCTCGTTCGCCTTCATCCTGCTCAACGCCTGGACACTGCTGCTGATGCCGTTGATCTCCCGGCTGCTGGAGAGGGTCAGCCCCCGGTGGGTCCTCGGTACCGGTCTGGGCCTGATGGCGGCCGGCGACTTCCTCGCCGCCACCCTCTCCGTCCACGACCGCGCCCTGACCTCGCTCATCCTCCCGATCGGCCTGGTCGGCCTCGGCTTCGCGCTCACGGTCTCCTCGATCACGGCCACCGCCGTGAACACGGTGGAGGTCCACTACGCGGGCATGGCCAGCGCCTCCACCAGCCTGCTGCGCGACTTCGGCTTCACGCTCGGCCCGGCGGTCATCGGCGCGATCGCACTGAGCCGGGCGGCGGACGAGTTCACGTCGAAGCTGTCCGCCTCCGGGCTGTCGGCCGAGGCCAAGGCGGCCGCGGGCCAGGTCGCGGCGGAGGGCGGTCCGCTCGCCGCCAACTCGGTCCCGCCGTCGTCCCCGCCCGGCGGCGCGGTCCCCATCGCCCTGGAGGCACTCGGCAACGGCTACGCGATCGGCTACGTGGTCTGCGGCGCCGCCGCCCTGGCCTGCTGTCTGCTGAGCGTGGTCGCGCTGCGCGGGAAGGGCGCCGAGGACGCCACCGTGGGCATCGACGAGGAGGCGCGGGAACAGGCCACGGCCGCCTGAACGGCAGCCGCCGAATTCCGCACCGGAATTCGAGCGATTTACAGAACCGGTGACCATCTCGGGGACGCCCGGGAAACCGGTGACGCCACCCACCCATCCGCTTCCTGGGCCTGTGGATCGCCTTCCGCCTGCCGACCGGGACGACATCTTCGCCGCATGCGTGCACTCCGTGGCGAACGGACCGGCCCGGTGGTCACAGGACATTCTCACCATGGGCACAGAAAGCCTTCGCATTCTCCTCGATTTCGGACTGCGGCCGTGATTTATCTCGCGGTCGGTCATGGCATCTCGGCGCGACTCGGCCGTGTCTGACAATATTTTCGGGATTCGCCCGCGCGACATGATTGAGGACCTGAGACAGTGACAGCCGAAACACCCGGAAACGATCACCTGCCGGTCTACGAGAGCCTGCTCCGCGAACGCGGTGACGTCGTGGCGGAGGCACGCGTGGCGGCGGCCCAGATGCAGTACCAGGCGCCGCAGCCCGCGGTCCACCACGACCCGGTCGCGCCGGGGCCTCGCCACGATCAGCAGGCGGCGGGACCCCAGCGGTCTCCGCGCCGGTGAGACTCCCCTAGGGACGGACGGACCCACCCGTGCGGCCCGCCCCCCGCGGAAGGGGCGGTGCCGGACCGCCCCGCGCACGGCCGGATCCTTCGGTTCCCCGCACCCCCGCCCCGTAGGCTCAACCACGTCGGCCTGCACAGGGATTGACGACCGCCGTTTCACGGCCGGCGTCAAGGGGGGCGGGATGATGACGCACGACGGGCTGATCCGGCCGCTGCCGGAACTGCTGAAGGCACACGCGCGCACGTCACCGTCCCGTGTGGCGTTCGCGGACGACGTACGTGCCGTCACCTACCAGGAGTTGGAGCGGCGTACCGGGTACCTGGCCGGGTACCTGGCCGGCACGGGCCTGCGGCGCGGCGAGCGGGTCGCGATCTGCCTGGGCACCTGTGTGGAGGCGGTGGAGAGCCTGCTGGCCGCCGTGCGGGCGGGCGGGATCGGCGTACCGCTCGACCCACGCTCCTCCGACGCCGGACTCGCCCACTTCCTCCGGGACAGCGGTGCCTCGGTCCTCGTCACCGAGGCCGCGCACCTGGCCCGGCTGCCTCGCCTCGATCCCGGCGGCCCACGCGTCCTGCTCACCGGTACGGGCCCCGTGCCCACGGACGCCCCGGACGGCACGGTCCTCCTGCGCACCGCCGCCACCGGGACCGCCGCCCCGGCTGCCGCACCGCCGCCCGACGACCTCGGGCTGGACGAGCCGGCCTGGATGCTCTACACCTCCGGCACCACGCACCGCCCCAGGGGCGTCCTGTCCACGCAGCGCGCCGCGCTGTGGTCGACGGCCGCCTGCTACGTCCCGCTGTTCGGCCTCGCGCCCCAGGACCGGCTGCTGTGGCCGCTGCCGCTGTTCCCCAGCTTCGCGCACTCGCTCGCCGTCCTCGGTGTGACCGCCGTCGGCGCGAGCGCCAGGATCACCGCCCACCTGCCACCGGACGGCCTGGCACGGGAGCTGCACACTCCTCACCCGGCCCTGGACGGCCCCTACACCCTGCTGGCCGGAGTCCCCGCCACCTACCACCGGCTGACGGCCTCGGCCCGGGGGTCCGCTCCCCCACCGGGCCTGCGCACCTGCATCGTGGCGGGCGCGCCGAGCGGGCCGGCCCTGCGCGCCTCGGCGGAGGCCCTGCTGGGGGCTCCGCTCCTCGACACGTACGGCAGCACCGAGACCTGCGGGCTGATCGCGGCGAACCGTCCCGAGGGACCACGCCTGGACGGCTCCTGCGGGCCGCCGATCCCGGGCATGGAGGTCCGCATCGTCACTCCGGCCTCCGGCGGCGACGCCGAGGACGGCGGCCACCCGGTGCCGGACGGCGGCGAGGGCGAGATCTGGGTACGCGGCCCCGGCCTCATGACCGGCTACCACAACAGACCCGCGGAGACCGAGGCCGCGCTACGGGACGGCTGGTACCGCACCGGCGACCTCGGCCGGCGCGCCGAGCACGGTCATCTCGTCCTCACCGGCAGGGTCGGCGAGCTGATCGTCCGCGGCGGGGAGAACATCCACCCGACGGAGGTCGAACAGGTCCTGCTGGGCGCTCCCGGCGTGCGGGACGCGGTGGTGGTGGGCGTGGCGCACGCCATGCTCGGTGCGGTGCCGGTCGCCTATGTCGTGCCGGGGCCGGAGGGGGTCGATCGGCGCCGGGTCCTGGACACGTGCCGAGCCCGGCTGGCCGACCACAAAGTGCCCGTCGCGATCCGCGAGATCGCGTCCGTGCCGCGCACGGGGTCCGGGACGATCGCCCGGCACGCGGTGGTGGCGGCGCCGGACGCGGAGCCGCGACCGGCGGCGGACGCCGGTGACCTTCTGCGCCGGCGGCTGCTGTCCCTGCCGCCCGAGGCGCGGGAGCGGGCGCTGCGCGAGGCGGTGCTCGCCGAGACCGCCGCCGTCTGCGGCGGCGAACGGCTCGACGCCGACGGCCCGTTCACCGATCTCGGGCTCACCTCCGCCGGCGCCGTCACGCTGACCGAACGGCTCGGCGAGGCCACCGGTCTGCCCCTGCCCCCGGCGCTGGTCCTCGACCACCCGACGCCGGCCGCACTCGCCCGGCACCTGCACCGCGCCCTCTTCGTGGCCAAGTCCGCCGCCGCGCCGCGGCCCACCCCGCGGGCCGGCACGGACACGGGCGATCCGGTGGTGATCGTCGCCATGGCGTGCCGCTACCCCGGTGACGTCAACTCCCCCGAAGACCTCTGGCGGTTGGTGTCGGAGGGCGGGGACGCGATCTCGGACTTCCCCGGCGACCGCGGCTGGGACCTGGCCGCCCTCCACGATCCGGACCCCGAGCGCACCGGCACCTCGTCCCCCCGAAGCGGCGGATTCCTGCACCAGGCCGCGGAGTTCGACGCGGGCCTGTTCGGGATCTCGCCGCACGAGGCACTGGCCATGGACCCGCAGCAGCGCTTGCTGCTGGAGACCTCCTGGGAGCTGTGGGAGCGGGCCGGTATCGCGCCGGCCGCGGCGCGCGACAGCGACACGGGCGTCTTCGTGGGTCTGATGCACGGCGACTGCGCCGTCCGCCTCACCGAGCCGCATGCGCGGGAGGCCCACCCGGCCCTCGGGGCGACCGGCAGCCCGGCCTCCGTCCGCATCGCCCACGTCTACGGCCTGCGCGGGCCCGCCGTCACGCTCGACACCGCCTGCTCCTCCTCCCTGGTGGCGCTGCACTGGGCGGCGCGGGCCCTGCGGTCCCGCGAGTGCTCGCTGGCCGTGGCGGGCGGGGCCACCGTGACGGCGACGCCCAAGGCGTTCACGGCCCTCAGCCGCCTGGGCAGCCTCGCACCCGGCGGCCGCTGCAAGTCCTTCTCGGCCGCCGCGGACGGCACCGCCTGGGCCGAGGGCGTCGGCCTGGTCCTGCTGGAGCGCCTCTCCGACGCCCACCGCCACGGCCACCCGGTCCTGGCCACGGTGCGGGGTTCCGCCGTCACCTCCGACGGCGCGTCCAACGGCCTCACCGCCCCGAACGGCCGGGCCCAACGACGCCTGATCGAGCGGGCGCTGGCCGACGCGGGTCTCGGGGCGGGCGACGTGGACGTGGTCGAGACGCACGGCACGGGCACCGCGCTCGGCGACTCCGTCGAGGCGGCGGCCCTGCTCGCCACGTACGGCCGAGGACGACCGGAGGACGGACCCCCGCTGTGGCTGGGCTCGGTCACGTCCAACCTCGGCCACACCCAGGCGGCCGCCGGGGTGGCCGGGGTCATCAAGACGGTGCAGGCCATGCGGCACGGGCAGCTGCCCCGTACGCTGCACGCGAGCACGCCGACACCCCATGCCGACCGGTCCTCGGGCCGCGTGGATCTGCTGACCGAGTCCCGCCCCTGGCCGCGCACGGGCTCCGGACGACGCCGCGCCGGGGTGTCCGCCTTCGGCATCGGCGGGACGAACGCGCACGTGATCCTGGAGGAGCAGCCGGAACCGCCGGAACCGTCCGCGGCCGTACCACCGGGCTCCGGGACCGCAGGGGCTCCCTGGCTGCTGCACGGCGCCGACGCGGACGCCCTGCGCGCCCAGGCCCGCCGCCTCGCGGACCATCTGAGCGCCCGTCCCGGCCTTCCCACGGCCGACGTCGCTCTCTCCCTGGCCGTGTCGAGGTCGCCGCTCACCCACCGGGCGATGGTGCCGCCCGGTGACCGGACACGGATGACGGCCGCGCTGCGCGCCCTGGCGGACGGAGCCGAGCGGCCCGGTACGGTGCGGGCCGTCGCGGACTCCGGCCTGCGCACGGCCTTCCTGTTCACCGGCCAGGGCGCGCAACGCCCGCGTATGGGAGCGGAGTTGAGTGCCGCGTTCCCCGCCTTCGCCGCCGCCTTCGACGCGGTGTGCCGGGAGCTGGACGCCCACCTCGACCGTCCGCTGCGGGAGGTGCTGTACGCGCGGCCCGGTTCGCCCGAGACGGCTCTGCTCGACCGCACCGACGTCACCCAGGCGGGCCTGTTCGCCTTCGAGGTGGCCCTGTTCCGGCTGCTGGAGTCCTGGGGCGTACACCCCGGCTTCCTGGCCGGCCACTCGGTCGGGGAGCTCACCGCGGCCCACGCCGCCGGCGTACTGGACCTGCCGGACGCGGCCCGCCTCGTCGCCGCCCGGGGCCGGTTGATGCAGGCGCTGCCCGCCGGCGGGGCGATGGTGGCCCTGCACGCGACGGAGGACGCGGTACGGGCGGCGCTCGAGGGCGCCGGCGAGCGGGTGGCGATCGCCTCGGTCGACGGGCCGCGCTCGGTGGTGATCTCCGGCGTACGGGAGACGGTGCTCGCCATCGCGGCCGGGTTCGAGGCGCGCGGCCGCAGGACGGTACGGCTGCGGGTCGGCCACGCCTTCCACTCGCCGCTGGTGGAGCCGATGCTGGACGACTTGCGCCGGGCCGCGGAGGGGATGACGTTCCGGGCGCCGCGCATGCCGGTGATCTCCACCGTGACCGGCCGTCCGGCACAGGAGCGGGAACTGTGCTCCCCCGAGTACTGGGTGCGCCACGCCCGCCGCCCGGTGCGCTTCGCCGACGCCGTACGCTCGCTCGCCGGCCAGGGGGTCTCGGCGTTCCTGGAGGTCGGCCCCGGCGCCGGTCTCACGGCCGCGGCCGGGGACTGCCTGACCGGGGACGCCGTCCTCGTCGCCTCCTCCCGCGGTGGCGAACCCGAGCCGGATGCCCTCCTCTCCTCGGTGGCCCGGCTCCATGTGCACGGCGCACGTGTCGACTGGCCCGCCGTGTTCGCGGGCACCGGCGCACGGCGGGTGGACCTGCCGACGTACGCCTTCCAGCGGCGGCGGTACCGGCTGGAGGCCCCGGGCCGCACGGACCGTCCGGCCTCCGCCCGCGGCCATCCGCTCCTGGGGCCGGCGTTCGCGGTGCCGGAGAGCGACCGCACCGTGTTCGCCGGCCGGCTCTCCGTCGCGGCGCACCCCTGGCTGGCCGGTCACGTGGTCGCCGGTGAGGTCGTCGTGCCCTCGACGGTCTTCGCCGAACTGGCCGTTCGGGCGGGCCGGGACGTCGGCTGCGCCGGGCTGGAAGAGCTGGTGGTCCTGGCACCGCTGCCGCTGTCCCGGGCGGCGGACGTACACCTCCAGGTCGTGGTGGGCGCGCCGGACGACGCGGGTCGGCGTCCGGTGGACGTCCACGCCCGCCCGGACGGGCAGGACGACGGCGCATGGACCCGGCACGCCACGGGCCTGCTCGACCCGGCGCCCGCTCCTGCGCCGCCCCCGTCGCCCGACACGGCCTGGCCGCCGCGCGGCGCGACCGCGATCGACCTCACCGACGCCTACGACGCCCTCGGGGACACGGGACTCGCGTACGGGCCGGCCTTCCGGTGCGTACGGGCGATGTGGCGGCGCGGCGACGAGTTGTTCGCGGACATCCGCCTGCCCGAGGCGGAGGGGGCGAGCGGCGACCGCTTCGGCATCCACCCGGCCCTGCTGGACGCGGCCCTGCACGCCGCCCTCCTGGCGGCTCCCGCCGCCGGGCCCGGCACGATCCGGGTGCCGTTCACATGGAACGGATTCCGCCTGTACGGAGAGGGGCCGACACAGGCGCGGGTGCGCATCACCGGGAGCGGGCCGGACAAGTCGGCCGTGACACTCGAAGACGCGTCGGGCGGCACGGTGGCCACCCTGGATTCCCTGATCACCCGTGAACTGCCCGCCGCCGGCGAAGACGTGGCGGCCCGCGCCCTGCCCGCCGGGCCGACGCCGCCGGTGTGAGATCTTCCAGGTCGGTGAGGAAGCCCCCGACGCGGCCGGAGAGGTCTTTCAGGACGGCCGTACGGTGCCCGTGGAACCGGCCCGCCGGCGGTTGCGGGAGCTGCGCGCCGGCCGCGGTCGCCTGCCGGGCGAGCGCGTCGCCGTCGTCGACGAAGACGTGCAGGCCCACGGTGGTGCCGCCGAGCGCCGTCGGCGCCCCGAAGTCCGGGCCCTCGGGATCGTCCAGCATGAGGGGGGGAGCCCTGCTTCCTGACCCGGCGCGCGCCGCGCGTCAGGCCGGCCGGTCCCAGAGCACGTGCAGGGCGGGCGGCTTGCGGAAGACCAGGCCCTCCGGGCGTGCGGGGCGGTCCGGGTCGAGACGCAGGCCGGGCAGGCGGCGCAGCAGCCGCTCCAGGGCGATGCGGGTCTCCAGGCGGGCCAGGTGGGCGGCGACGCAGTGGTGCGGGCCATGGGCGAAGGCCAGGTGGAGGCGGGCGTTGGCGCGGCGTACGTCGAAGCGGTCGGGGTCGGGGAAGACGTCCGGGTCGCGGTTGGCGCCGGCCAGGGAGACGGTGACCGGGTCGCCCGCGCGGATCGCGGCGGGGCCCAGCGCGATGTCGCGGGTGGCGTAGCGGTCGACCACCACGGCTCCCGGCTCCAGCCGCAGGGACTCTTCGATCGCGCCGTCCAGGAGGCCGGGGTCGGCCTGGACGAGGGCGAGCTGGCCGGGGTGGCGGAGCAGCTGCAGCAGCGCGTTGGTGATCATCGCCTCGGTGGTCTCGATGCCCCCGAACATCATGACCGCGGCGTTGGAGGCCACCTCGGGCAGCTCCAGCCGCTCGGCGGCGGCGACGAGCAGCGAGGAGCTGTGCCGGCCGGTGACGGTCCCTTCCACGGCGGCCCGCAGCTGTGCGTACGCGGCCGGTCCGGCGGACCCCGCCGGGCGCCCGGCGGTGATCTCCGAGACGGACCCCACGATGGCGTCGTACCAGGAAAGGACCGTGTCCGCGCCGACGCCGGCCAGGCCGAGCGCGTCGGTGACGACGGCGACGGCGAGCGGTCCGGCGAAGGCGCGCCGCAGGTCCGCGGCGCCGGACGGGCGCAGTGTGTCGATGAGCCGGCCGGTCTCCTGCTCGATGGAGGCGGCGAAGTTGTCCCGGACCCGGCGGGGGCGGAAGGGAGGGTTGAAGGGCTCGCGGTGACGGGCGTGTGCGTCCCCGTCCAGGGACAGCATGCTGGGCCCGACGACCTGCGCGGTGGAGAAGCGGGGGTCGTCGACGGTGAACGTGGCGGTGTCCCGCATCACCTCCAGTGCCAGGTCGCGCCGGGTCACCAGCCAGGCACCCAGGGCGGGCAGCCAGGACACCGGCTCCCGCGCCCGCAGCAGTGCCAGGCGCGCGTGCGGATCGGCGGCGAGTTCGGCGAGCGTGGTCTCGGCGCCGAGCGGGAAGGGTGACGCGACGACGCTCATCGTGGGCCCGGGTGGAGTACGGAGTCAGCCATCGCCCGAAACACTACAGCGGGCGTGTGACACGCCACCGGATGGCCCATCCTCCCGGTAAGCGACCCATCGGGTCATAGCGTTTGGAATATGAAGAAATACCGCATCGCTTACCTGATGTGCACCGCCGCGGTCGTCGGGACGGGACTTGGCGCCGCTCCGCCGGCCTCCCACCACGAGGTCCACGTGGTCTGGCCGGGCCAGTCGATCCAGAAGGCGGTGGACGCGGCCGAGAGCGGCGACACCGTCCTGGTCGCCCCCGGCACGTTCCACGAGAGCGTCAAGGTGACCACACCGGGGCTGACCCTGCGCGGTATGGGGCACAGCACGGTGATCGAGCCGAGCACGAAGAAGGCCGCCGAGAGCTGCTCCGAGGGCGGCAACGGCATCTGCGTCGTCGGGACGAAGGACCGCAATCTCCAGGGCGTGACCGTCGCGCATCTGACCGTCACCGGCTTCGCCCGCAGCGGCGTGTTCTCCATGGCGACCGACGGACTGACCGTCCGGGACGTGACCTCGGTGAAGAACGGGGTGTGGGGCATCGCCCAGGAGCGCTCGGTGCGCGGGGTGTTCCGGGACAACACCGCGCAGGACAACGGCGACGCGGGCATCTTCCTGGCCAACACCATCAAGGAGGAGGCGGGGGCCTTGGACACCGGCGGCACGGTGATCGACCGCAACCGCCTGGAGGGCAACCGCATCGGCGTCACCGTGCGCCGGCTGCGCAACCTCCTGGTGAGGCACAACCGGCTCACCGGGAACTGCGCGGGCCTCTTCGTCGTCGGGGACGAGAACAAGCCGAAGGCCGGCGACCTGACCGTGCGCGACAACTACGTGGTCCGCAACAACAAGTCGTGCCCGAAGACGGACCGGCTGGACGCGCTGCAGGGCTCCGGCATCGTCGTGACCGGCGCCGACGACACCAAGGTGACGGGGAACATCGTCAAGGACAACGCCGGCACGTCCGCGCTGTCCGGCGGCATCGTCCTGTTCAAGAGCTTCGTGGGCGTCACCAGCGACCGCAACCGCATCACCGGCAACGTGCTCAAGGGCAACTCCCCCGCGGACCTGGTCAACACGGACCTGGGCAAGGACAACGTCTTCCAGGGCAACTCCTGCCGTGCGTCCAAGCCCGCGGGCCTGTGCTGACGATCCGTCAGCGCCTGGTGTGAACACGAGAGAAGGAAGGATGCGGCCCATGACGACCGCACAGACCGCGCCGGCGCCGTCCATGCGGCTGAGGGAGCTCGCGTTCGCGGCGGCGTGTGCCGCCGCCGTCCGCGCGGCCGCCCGGCTGGGTGTCCCCGACGCCCTCGGCGACAGCCCCATGACCGTGGAGGACCTGGCGGCCGCGGTGAAGGCCGAACCCCGCCCGCTGCGGCGGCTGTTGCGCGCCCTGTCCTGCCACGACATCTTCGCCGAGCTGCCGGACGGCACCTTCGCGCACACCGACGTCTCCCGGCTGCTGCGTGAGGACGACCCGAACAGCCTGCGCGCCATCTCGCTGTGGTGCACCGAGCCGTGGACCTGGGACGCCTGGCCGAGACTGGACGAGGCGGTGCGCACCGGCCGCAACGTCGTCGAGGACCTGTACGGCAAGGAGTTCTTCCCCTACCTGAACGAGGACGCCCCGGAGTCGGCGGACGTCTTCAACCGCGCCATGACGACCTCCAGCGTGCAGTCGGCGCGTGACGTCGCCGAGTTCCTCGACCTGTCGGGGAGTTCGTCGGTCGCCGACCTCGGTGGCGGCCAGGGGCACGTGGTGGCGAGCCTGCTCGACAAGTACCCGTCGATGCACGGCACGTTGCAGGATCTGCCGCGGGTGGTGGAGAACGCGGTGCCGCGGCTGCGGGAGGGCGGCGACCTGGCCGGCCGGGTGCGGATCGTGCCCGGTGACGTGCGGGTGTCGGTGCCGGTGAAGGCCGACGTCTACGTCATCAAGAACATCCTGGAGTGGGACGACGAGAGCACCGCGCGGACGCTGCGCAACGTGCGGGAGGCGGGCGGCCCGGGCACCCGGGTCGTGGTCATCGAGAACCTCGTCGACGACTCGCCCTCCATGCGGTTCAGCACCGCGATGGACCTGCTGCTGCTCCTGAACGTGGGCGGGGCGAAGCACACCACGCAGAGCATGATCGACCGGCTGACCGAGGCGGGTCTGGTCATCGACGACATGCGGCCGGTCAACCCGTATCTGCACGCGTTCGACTGTCACGTGCCCGGCTGACCGAGGCCGATCGCCTACGGCCACCGGTGGCCGGATCCCGCTGCGTCGCGGGTCCGGCCACCGGTGCCGTCCGGCCGGGTCAGCCGGCCGGGTCAGCCGGCCGGGTCGCGCTCCCAGAGGTAGAAGCGCTGTGCCATGGCGTCCTTGGGGGAACGCCAGGTGTCGGGGTCGTAGGCACGGACGTGGGTGGACAGCCGTTCGCTGACGTCACGGAACTCGGGATGCTCCGTGACCTTGGCGATCGCGGGGCCGGGCTCGCGCTCGGACTCGATCAGGTGCAGGTAGACGTCGCCGAACTGGAAGAGGCTGCGCCGGACCACCCCGACGAGGTGGGGCAGCTCTCCGCGGTCGGACTCCGCGAACACCTTGGCGATGTCGGGGGCCGATCCCGGTGCCATGCGGGCGACGATCAGGGCTTGGTGCATGGGGGTGTGCTCCGTCCGGCTCAGCCGGTCAGGCCCGGCGTGGCGCCGCGCTCGGCGGCGGCCTTCTCGATGCGGTCCCGGATCAGGGCCATCTGGACCTTGGAGTTGCGGTTGATGTTGTCGGTCATCCAGGCGTCGTCGACCGGTGCCTCCGGCTTCATCGCGAAGTCCTGCGTCCAGATCATCCGCGTGCCGCCGGGCACCTCTTCGTAGCGCCAGTGGATGTTCATGTGGTCGAAGGGGCCGGTCTCGACCCGGCGGGCCCGCACGGTGCGGGTGTCGCGGTCGGGCTCGCGCTCGGAGACCCAGCTCCACACGGTGCCGTTCTCGTCGGGGTGCATGGTCAGCCGGAAGGTCGTCTTGTTCCCCTCCCGGTGGAGCACCTCGACGGAGGCGTACTCGCTGAACAGCCGCGGCCAGTTCTCCAGGTCGTTGGTCATCTCCCAGACCAGGTCCAGGGGGGCCGCGACGGTGATCTCGTTCTGGGTGTGTCCGGTCATCTTCACGCTCCTGTCATGAGGGCACTGTTGACGAGGTCGAGGAACTGGCGGGGCGTCCTGGAGCGTTCGGCGTCCGGCGGCATCGGCGTGCCGTAGCGGTTCTCCAGTTCGCCGACGATGCCCAGCAGGCCGAGCGAGTCGACACCGAGGGTGTCGAAGCCCGGGTCGCCGGCGCGCAGGTCCTCCGGGGCGACGGTGACTCCGGCGGACTTCTTCATGAGTTCGGCCAGCTCTTCGACGGTGATGCGATCGGTCATGTCCTGTTCTCCTTCTCTGCTCCGTGGCGGCTCGTCACGAGGCGCCGGTGGCGCCGCGCCGCAGCACGAGCGCCGAGTTCGACCCCATGAGTCCCCGGCTCAGGACCAGCGCCGTGCGAAGTTCCGCGGTGCGGGCCCTGCCAGTGACGAGGTCGAGGTCATGGCAGATGTCGAAGACGTTGGGGGTGGGCGGGATCACGCCGTGCTCCATGGCGAGCACGGCGGCGACGGAGTCGAGCACGGGGGCCGCTCCGTAGCCGCGGCCGATCCCGGTCTTGGGTGCCGTGACCGGCACGCGGTCGCCGAGCACGTCGGTGATCGCGAGGGCCTCGGCACGGTCGGCCTCCGGCACGCCGAGGGCGTCGGCGAAGACCACGTCGATCTCCTCGGCGGCGCAGCCGGCCTCGTCCAGGGCGCCCCGCACGGCGTGGACCAGGCCGTGGCGGGACTCCTTCCAGCAGGAGGCGCCGGTGTAGGTGGCGGCGTGCCCGGCGATGACCGCCTGGACGCGCGCGCCGCGTTCGCGGGCGGTGTCCTCGTCCTCCACGACGAGCATGGCGCCGCCCTCGGCGGGCACGAACCCGCAGGCCGCCGAGGTGAACGGCCGGTAGGCGCGGGTGGGGTCGTCCGCGGTGCTCAGCTCCTCGTAGCCGAGCTGGCAGACCACGGAGTAGGGGGCGAGCGGCGCCTCGGTGGAACCGGCCACGATCACGTCGGTTCCGCGCCGCACCGCTCTGGCCGCGTGCGCGAGGGCGTCCAGGCCGCCGGCCTCGTCGCTGGCGACGACGGAGCAGGGGCCCTTGAAGCCGCGCCGGATGGATATCTGGCCGGTGCTGGCGGCGTAGAACCAGGCGATGGACTGGTACGGGCCGACGAACCGGCTGCCCTTGCCCCACAGTTGCTGCAGTTCGCGCTGGCCGAACTCGCCGCCGCCGGAGCCGGCCGCGGTCACCACGCCCACGGAGAACGGGGCGTCGTCGGTGAGGGTCCGGCCCAGGTGGGCGTCCTGAAGCGCGAGGTCGGCGGCGGCCATGGCGAAGTGCGTGAAGCGGTCGGTCTGGACGAGGAAGCGCTCCTCCACCGTGGCCGAGGGGTCGAAGTCGCGGACCTCGCCCGCCACCTTCAGCGGCAGGTCCTCGCAGCCCTCCCGGGTGACCTCGTCCAGGACGGCGATGCCTTCCCTGGTGGCCTTCCAGAAGGTCTCCGTGCCCACGCCGTTGGGGGCGATCACGCCCATGCCGGTGACGGCCGCGCGCCGTGACTGGGGTCGGCTCATCGTGTCTTCTCCCTCGGCCGGGTCAGGACCACCGCGGACTGGAAGCCGCCGAACCCGCTGCCCACCGAGAGCACGCTGTTCAGTTTCCGGGCGCGTGCGACGCGCGGGACGTAGTCCAGGTCGCACTCGGGGTCGGGGGTCTCGTAGTTGGCGGTCGGCGGGACGGTCTGATGGGCCAGCGCCAGGACGCAGGCGACGAGTTCGATCGCGCCGATCGCGCCGAGGGAGTGGCCCACCATGGACTTGATGGAGCTCATCGGCGTGTCGTAGGCGTGCGGGCCCAGGGCCCGTTTGACCGCCGCCGTCTCGTGCCGGTCGTTCTGCTGGGTGCCGGAGCCGTGCGCGTTGACGTAGTCGATCGCCGTGCCGTCGAGGCGCGCGTGGTCGAGGGAGGCCTCGATGGCCTTGGCCATCTCCAGGCCCTCACGGGTCAGACCGGTCATGTGATAGGCGTTGCCGAAGGTGGCGTAGCCGCCCACCTCGCAGTACACGTGGGCGCCGCGGGCCAGGGCGTGTTCGAGCTCTTCCAGGACGAGCACGGCACCGCCCTCCCCCATCACGAACCCGTTCCGGTCGGCGTCGAAGGGCCGCGAGGCGTGGGCCGGGTCGTCGTTGTTGGGTGAGGTGGCCTTGATGGCGTCGAAGCAGGCCATCGTGATCGGGGAGATCGGCGAGTCCGAGGCGCCGGCGATGCAGACGTCGGCGCGGCCCTCCTCGACGGTGTGGAAGGCGTAGCCGACCGCGTCGAGCCCGGAGGTGCAGCCGGTGGAGACGGTCTGCACGGGGCCGCGGGCCCCGAACCGCTCCGCCACCGTCGCGGCCAGCGTGCTGGGCGCGAACGCGCGGTGCAGATGCGGTTCGGCCTCCCGGGGGTCCACGTCCCAGCGCTGCCCGCGGTGGCTGACCAGCACGTAGTCGTGTTCCAGCCGGGTGGTGCCGCCGACCGCGGTGCCCAGGGACACCCCCACCCGCCAGGGGTTCTCCCGCTCCAGGTCGAGACCGGCGTCATGGACCGCTTCCGCGCCCGCGGCCAGGGCGAACTGTATGTAGCGGTCGCAGCGGGCGGTCTGCTCGGCGTCCAGTCCGGAGGCGGCCGGGTCGAAGTCGCATTCGGCGGCGATCCGCGAGCGCAGACCCGCCGGGTCGAAGAACGTGATGCCCCGCGTCGCGGTGCGCCCGGCGGCCAGCAGATCCCAGAACGCCGGTACGCCGATGCCGCCCGGGGCGACGATGCCTATGCCGGTGACGGCCACCCGTCGTGTCATGAACCGACCTCTGCGACGGTATCGGTCTCCTCGGTGTCGACGTGGCCCAGCTGCGGGCGCGGGGCCAGCGGGCCGAGGTGGAAGACGATGCGGGCCTCCACGTTGCCGACGTTGCGGAAGCGGTGGCGCATGTGGGCGGGGATCATCAGCCCCTGCTCGGGCCGCAGCGGATGGGGGACGCCGTCCAGGTCCACCTCCAGCTCGCCGCAGAGGACGTAGACGAACTCCTCGGAGTACGGGTGGTAGTGCTCACCGATGCGGTCGCCGGGCTCCACGATGGCGACGCCCATGAAACCGCTGGTGGAGCCGACGGTGGCCGGGGTGAGCATGGCGCGCAGGTCGCCGCCGCGCCGGCGGTTGGGCTCGACCTCGCTGAGATCCACGATTCTGGGACGGGATGTGATCACGGCGTTCCTCCGATCAGGTCCTGCTTCGACGTGGGGGGTAGGGCGGCCAGGGCCGGTTCGCGGCCGGGGCCGGGTGAGGCCGCATCAGGCCTCGGGCGAGCGGCGGTCGGTGACGAGGTCCATCCGGGCGAGCCGGACGAGGCGGGCGAGCTCGGCGTCCCTGGGCGCGGACGCGTCGGCGCGCAGCGCCGTCAGCTCGGCCACCTGCGCGGGGTCCGCGAGGCCGAGGATCAGCGCGGGGTCGGTGCCGTCGAGTCCGCCGCGCACGTCGATCATCCGGACGACGACGTCGTCGCGCTGGAAGATCGTGCTGCGCACGACCGGGCTGAGCGGGTCGTCGGCCGCCGCCACGTCGTGGCGGGCCAGCACCTCGGCCAGGCGCATGCCGCGGTCGGCCTTGACCGGGTAGGACAGGGCGTACCGCTCGGCCGGGCCCTCCTGGCGTTCGGCGGTCACGTGGTGGACGGCGGGCAGCGCGGCCCGGGTGAAGAAGACGCGCGCGGACTCGGGGTCGTCGAGGTCGCGGTCCTGTTCCAGGTAGGGGTTGACGGCCTCCTCGACGGCGCGGACCTCGGGCTGCCGGGCGACGTGGCGCAGGGCGGCGAGCAGGTCGCCGCGCACCTCGATGGCCCGTACGACCCGGTTGCCGTGCATGAACAGGGAGGTGCGGCACAGCCGGGTGGCCTCGTCCACCCTCGGCTCCGGCGAGGCGTAGTCGGAGAGGATCTTCGCGACCTTCTCCTCGCTGCCCGGCTTGACGGTGAAGGTGAGCGCGTGCCGGATCAGGCCGTCACCGATCCGCGGTGCCGCCTGCAGCCGGCGCTCGGCCGCCTCGGCGACCGCCGTCGGGTCACCGGTCTCGCGCACCACGTGGAAGCGCAGCGACCTGGTGTCGCGGACACAGCTGTGCAGCGGCTCCACCATCCGCACGTGCTCCTCGCTGTTGACCCAGGCGAGGAAGGGCGGGGCGCTCTCCCACTCGCTGGTGATCAGCCACTGCGAGGGGTTCTCGATGGACTGGCACAACTGGTCGCTGACGTGCCCGGGCACGGACGCGACCTGGTTGCACAGGAGCTCGTACGCCTCCAGGAACTGCTGCTGGGCACCGTCGTAGACGTCCACCAGCAGCACGACCCGGAGTCTGGAGCCGTCGAACACGGACTGCGAGACGCGGGGCGAGACCTGGCTGGTCGGGGAACCGGATACACGTTCCGACGTGGTGGTCATCCTGCGCACATCTCCTTCGGGGGCAGAAGTGGTCTCCTCGGCCGCGGTGATGCGGCGTCAGCGTTTCTCGATCGTGTGCCTGAGCCCGCGAGCCCGCGACTCGGATGCACTACGCGGGTGATCTCTCAGACGAGACGGGCGAAGACCACGAGGTTGTCGGTGTAGTCGTGGACCGAGCGGTCGTAGTCGCCCGCACAGGTGATCAGCCGCGCCTCGGCGCGCGGGGTGTCGTCGTAGACGCGGTCGCTGGGGAAGTCGGACTTCTCGAAGGTCTCCGTGTCGTAGACCCGGAAGGTCGCGGTGGTGCCGTCGGCCCGGTCCACGTAGAAGACGTCGTCCTTCTTCAGCTCGCCGAGGTTGGCGAAGACGGCCGCGGACGTCTTGGTGTCGACGTGCCCGGCGATGACCGCGGTGCCCGTCTCACCGGGCGCGGCACCCTTGGCGTGCCAGCCGACGAGGTTGGTGTCGGCGGCGGGCGGGGGTTCCAGCTGCCCCGTGGAGCCGATGTGGAGGTCCGTGAAGGGCGCGTCGACCCAGATCTTCGGGATGCGCAGGCGCACGGGTGCCGACCGGGGCAGGTGCTTGCCGACCGGCCGGCCGGACTCGGTCGTGGTGGGCCGCGGGGACGACGTCGCGGCGGACTGCCCGGCCGCCGCGGCCGGGCGCGGCGCGCCGGCCGGGCCGGGCCCGGCGGAGTCGCCGTGGCCGTTGACGAGACCGGCGATCAGGACCAGGCCGGCCGCGGCGCACATCATCAGCGTCCCGGAGCGGGACGCGCCCGGGGCGGCGGGCACCGGTTCGTCGTCGGTGGAGGAAGGGGGTTGTGCCATCGGGGACCACCTCACTGGCACGGCGGCGGACGGGGTGCGGGGACAACGCGCCGGGCCGCCACTCGGGGCACGGGTGGCGGCCGCGGCTGCGCTATCGCATCCGGCATGGATCAGGCCGGGCTTCCGACCGGCTTCTTGCGACGCATCGCGTACAGGCCGGCGGCCGCCACCGCCAGCACGGCCAGGCCGCCGGCGGTCGCCGTCGGAGTGGCCAGTGCGCCGCCGCCGGTGTGCATCCCGCCACTGGGCTTCTCGTGCCCGCCGCCCCAGGAGTCGTTGCCGCGGCCGCCGTCACGGTCCGAGCCGCCCCAGTCGCTCTTGCCGCCGCCGTCGTTCTTGTAGGTCTCGGGGTCCGTCTTCGGATCGCGCGAGCCGCTCCAGTCGTCGCGGTCGTTCACCGCCGTCAGCGCACCTCCACCGGTGTGCATGCCGCCGTGCGGGGACTCGTGCTGACCGTGCTCCTTGCCGGTCGAGGATCCGTCGCTGTACGAAGAGTCGTCGTGATCCCAGTTGCCCCCGGCGGCGTACGCGCCGGGTGCGCCGAAGGCCAGGGCGGCGGAGGCCGCCGCCGTGGCCAGGATCATGCGAGCAGAGCGCATCTGATGGTCCTTCCGTCATGGCCCGGCAGCTGGGACTTGGTCAGCTGTCGTGACCGGGCCTCGACGTGATCCACCGTCAGTCAGGCTCCCGCGGGCCACCAGTCGGGACGATCAGGCGGGTGAAGCGGCCGGGCTTCACCCGTGGCTGCGCCCATCGGGTGATCAGGACAGCGCCAGCGCCTCCACGAGGACCTCGCGCAGCACGGATTCGGCGTCCGGGACGGGGCCGGCCGACCGCCAGGCGACGAACCCGTCCGGCCGAACGAGGACGGCACCCCCGCGGGTGACGCCGTGGGCCTCGGCCCAGTCGGCGTCGCCGTCCGTGACCAGGTCGGCCCGGGGTCCGGTGCCCACGCGGTAGGAGGTGAGCGGGACGGGGAGGTCCTGGGCCAGCCGGGTGGCGCCGCGGTGCCAGCCGCTCGGATCGCCGGCGTCGCACAGCAGCACCGGGGTGCGCTCGTACAGGTCGAGGGTGGAGACCTTCTCCTCCCCGCGCCGCACCCACAAGTGGGGCGCCCGGCTGCCGGGCTCGCCGGTCAGGTCGAGTTGTTCCGGTACGACGGCTGCCGCGGGGTCGGCGCCGACGACCGCGCCCTGCGGGTAGCGGTAGCCGAGGGCGACGTTGAGGATGCCGCGCCGGGGGCCGCCGCCGGTGCCGGGCGGTGGGGTGAATCCGGGGTGGCTGTGCTCCGCCGAACGGTGGGCGGCGCGGGCGCTGGTGGCCTCCGCGACGGGGCGCCGCTCGGCGTCGTAGGTGTCGAGGAGTCCGTCGCCGGCCCAGCCGCCGAGCACCGCGGCCAGTTTCCAGGCCAGGTTGTGGGCGTCCTGGATGCCGGTGTTGGAGCCGAAGGCACCGGTGGGCGACATCTCGTGGGCGGAGTCGCCGGCCAGGAAGACGCGGCCGGCGCGGTAGCTGCGGGCGACGCGCTGGGCGGCGTGCCAGGGGGCCCGGCCGGTGATCTCCACGTCGAGGTCGGCGACCCCGACGGCGCGGCGGATGTGCTCGGCGCACCGCTCGTCGGTGAACTCCTCCAGTGTTTCGCCGAGTTCGGGGTGCCAGGGGGCGTGGAAGACCCAGTTCTCGCGGTTGTCCACCGGCAGCAGGGCGCCGTCGGCGTCCGGGCTGGTGAGGTAGCAGACGATGAAGCGGCGCTCGCCCACGACGCCGGCGAGCGCACGGGAGCGGAAGGTGACGCTGACGTTGTGGAACAGGTCGCCGGGTCCGCTCTGGCCGATGCCGAGCTGCTCACGGACGGGGCTGCGGGGGCCGTCGGCGGCGACGAGGTAGTCCGCGTGGACGGTCGTGTGCTCCCCGGTCTCGCGGCTCTTGATCACGGCGGTGACACCGGTGGCGTCACTGTCGAAGGACATCAGCTCGGTGGAGAAGCGCAGCTCCCCGCAGAGCCTGCCCGCGTGGTCCAGCAGGACGGGCTCCAGGTCGTTCTGGCTGCACAGGCACCAGCCGCTGGGGCTGAAGCGGGCCAGTCCGCCGCCGGGGTCGATCTCCTTGAACAGCCATTCGCCGGCGTCGCCGGCCAGGGCGGGCGCCTGCAGGATGCCGTGGTTGTCGGCCAGGGTGGCGGCGGCCCGGTGGATGCCCGGCTCGGTGCCGGCCACCCGGAACAGCTCCATGGTGCGGACGTTGTTGCCGCGGCCGCGCGGGTGGATGGAGGTGCCGGAGTGCCGCTCCACCAGCAGGTGCCGCACCCCGAGGCGGCCCAGGAACAGCGAGGTCGACAGGCCGACCAGGGAACCGCCGACGACGAGCACCGGAACCCTGAGGGTGTCGTGGTCGGCCCGACCGGCTCGTTCGTTCATCGCTCTCGCCTCCAGCACGTCGTCATGGCAGCCGCCCGGCGCGGGCCGGGGTCCTCATGCATGCCCCGGGAAGCTGACGATGCCTCAGGCTTCACCCGGCTGGCACCCGGTGGGCGGATCGAAACGGCCGGCTGACGGTGTGTGAGTACGGCCGGGGGCGCCAAGGCAAGCAACGACACACCGGCCTGACGGCGTGTCCGGCCGGATCGCCCGATCACGGACCGCATCCCAACAGGCCGCCGCGGCCGCGCACTTCGCCCGGCGGCGGAAAAGGGGCTCCGGAGAAGCGCGGCCCACCCAAAGCGTTGACATGCCCCTGCCCAGTGGCTAGCTTCGCGAGGAGTTCACGTTCGCACCCCGGGCGCCACCCGCCCCGGGGTCCGCTGAAACGCTCCCTCGTCAGGCACCTCACCTCTGGGGCCCGACAACGTTGTCACACCCGCTCGGCCCAGCCACCCGCTCCGCCGCTCACCCTCCCGCCCACGGAGACAACGTTGTCACCCCCCTCGCTCCGAGCAGAGGAGAACTCTCCGTGATGACACGACTGCTGAGACCCCCCAGAACCACGGTGATCGGCCTCTTCGCGGCGGCGGCGCTGGCTTCGGCCGGGTTGTGCGCGCCCGCCTGGGCGGCCCAGAAGGCGGCGTTCGTCGACTCTCCGGCCACCGTGGTCGACCCGTTCATCGGGACCTCGAACCAGGCCGACGACTTCCCCGGCGCCGACGTGCCGTTCGGCATGGTGCAGTGGAGCCCTGACACGCCGTCGCGTCCCTCCGGCGGCGGCTACGAGTACAACGACTCGTCGATCACCGGTTTCAGCCTGACCCATATCGCCGGGCCCGGCTGCGGCGCGGCCGGTGACGTCCCGGTCCTGCCCACGGTGGGAGCCGTGAACACCGGCGCCACGGACGCGTTCTCGCACGCCAACGAGTCGGCGTCGGCCGGGTCGTACAAGGTCGCGCTCAACAACCAGGTGACGACCGAGCTGACCACGACCAGTCGCAGCGGCATGGCGCGCTTCACCTTTCCGTCGACCGGCCGGGCCAACCTGATCTTCAAACTGACGGGCAGCCAGAACGGGGCGACCGGCACGCAGTTCACCAAGGTCTCGAACACCGAGGTGAGCGGCCAGGTCACCAGCGGGCACTTCTGCGGTGCGGGCAACACCTACACCGTGTACTTCGACATGGTCTTCGACCGGCCGTTCTCCTCCCAGGGCGCCACCCTCGCGAAGGCGTCGACCCTCAAGCCCGTCCAGCGGGGCAAGGTGTCGAAGAACGCCGCCGAGAAGCCCGGCAGGCCGGTGCTGCACGGCAAGGTCCCGGACGCCGCGGCGCCGAGGTCCGCCCAGGACGGCGCCTCCCCGGAGGCCGCCGCCTCCAACGGCTACGTCACCTTCGACACCACCTCCGACCAGGTCGTCCAGGCCAAGGTCGGCGTCTCCTACGTGTCGGTGGCCAACGCCGCCGCCAACCGGACGGCGGAGAACTCCGGCTGGGACTTCGACGGGACCCGCGCCGCCGCGCAGAGCGCCTGGAACAGCGCGCTCGGCAAGGTGCGGATCGCCGGCGGGACGGCCGCGCAGCAGCAGACCTTCTACACCGCGCTCTACCACTCGCTGCTGCACCCGAACGTGATCAGCGACACCAACGGCCAGTACTACGGCTTCGACGGCAGGACGCACACGGTGGACGCGGGGCACAAGGCGGCGTACGCCAACTACTCCGGCTGGGACATCTACCGTTCGCAGGCCCAGCTGGAGGCCCTGCTCGCTCCCCAGGTGGCCTCGGACACCGCGCAGTCGATGGTCGACGACTACGCCCAGACCGGGATCTTCCCCAAGTGGTCCGAGAACAACGGGGAGTCGTACGTCATGGTCGGCGACCCGGCGGACGCCATCCTCGCCGACTACTACGCCTTCGGCGCCCGGGACTTCGACACCAGGACCGCCCTGGCCGACATGGTCGAGCAGGCGAGCACCGCCAACAACGACCGGCCCGGGCTCAACTACCTGAACTCGCCCGGGTACATGCCGCACGACGGCAGTTACGGCTGCTGCAACTTCTACGGTCCGGTGGCCACCACGCTGGAGTACGACACCGCCGACTTCGCGCTCTCCGCGATGGCGGGCGCGCTCGGCGACACGGCCGACCAGAAGACGTACGCGAACCGGGCGCAGGACTGGCGCAACGTGCTCGACCCGGCTTCCGGGTTCGTCCAGCCGCGCAACGCCGGCGGTGCGTGGACGGGCGGGTTCGACCCCACCAGCGGCACCGACATGGTCGAGGCGGACTCCTGGATCTACACCGGCATGGTGCCCTTCGACATCGGCGGCCTGGCCCGCGCCAAGGGCGGCAACACGGCGATGAACCACTACCTGGACACCGTGCTGCGCAGCTTCACCGGCGCCAACGGCTACGCCTGGGTCGGCAACGAACCCAGCATCGAACTGCCCTGGGAGTACGACTACACCGGTCAGCCCTACAAGACGCAGGGCACCGTGCGGGCGATCCAGGACCAGATCTGGGCGAACACCCCCGGCGGGCTGGCCGACGGCAACGACGACCTGGGCGCGATGAGCGCCTGGTACGTGTGGTCCGCGCTCGGCATGTTCCCCGAGACCCCGGGCACCTCCGATCTCGCCCTGGGCTCACCGCTGTTCACCCAGGCCGTCGTCACCCTCCCGTCGGGCGGGACGCTGACGATCAACGGCAACGGCGCGGCGGACAACGCGCCCTACGTGCAGTCCGCGACCTGGAACGGCACCGCCTGGAACAACGCCTACGCCCCCACGACGGCGATCACGGCCGGCGGCACGCTCGGCTACACCCTCGGCACCAGCGCCAACACCTCCTGGGCGGCGGGGGCGTCGGCGGCGCCGCCCTCCTACGCCGGTGACACCACGGCCCCGGCGTCGCCCCGCATCGGCCGGCTGGCCTCCTCCGTCGCCGCGAACCTCTGCGCGGACGACGCCTCCTCGGCCACGGCGGACGGAACCCACGTCCAGATCTACACCTGCAACAACACCTACGCGCAGGACTGGATCATCGCCGGTGACGGAACGATCCGCGCCCTCGGCAAATGCCTGGACGCCGATCACAGCGGGACCACCAACGGCACCCTGATCCAGCTGTGGACGTGCAACGGCACCGGCGCCCAGCAGTGGACCCAGGGCGCCGGCGGGTCGCTCGTCAACCCCGAATCCAAGCTGTGCCTGGACGACCCCAACTCCTCGGCCACGAACGGCACCCAGCTCCAGCTGTACACCTGCAACGGCTCGGCCGCCCAGAACTGGAAACTGCCGGGCTGAGCCGTCGGCGCACCCGGGCCCGGGCCGTCGTCGAGGCGATCGGCGTCGACGACGGCCCGGCCACGCGCCGCGGCCGGCCGGAGCGGCCCACCGGATCGTGCGGAGGGCAGCCGGCCGGTGGCGGCCGTCGCCCCGCTCAGTCCGCGTGCGCGGTGAGCTTGCCGCGCAGCAGGTCGGCCTCCGGAAGGCCGAGTTCGTCGAAGAGGTCCAGGGCTCGCTTCCAGGCGTCGAGTGCGGAGACCTGCTCGCCCGCCTCCGCGTAGGTGTCGCCGAGGTAGCTCAGCCCGATGGCCTCGCTGCGGCGGTCTCCCGTCTTGCGGAACAGGGCGAGGGCCCGGTCGTAGCACTCCACGGCGGTGGTGCGGCGGCCCAGACGGCGGTGGACGTAGCCGAGGCTGTCCCAGGTGTGCGCCTGGCCGCTGAGGTCGCCGGTCGCCTGGACCAGCGGCAGGGCCCGGCGGCAGTACGCGAGGGCCTGCCGCAGCTCACCGAGCTCGGCGAGGTACCAGCCGAGGTCGTTGAGGGCGACCGCCTGACCGCCGCGGTCGTGGGCGAGCAGGAAGTGCTCCAGTGCGCGGCGCGAGTGGTGCAGTGCCTCGCGGGCCGCTCCGTGCGCCCAGGCCATCTTGGCCATGTTCTGGCAGGTGCGGGCCTGACCCGGGTGGTTGTCCAGCCGTCCGAACAGGTCGAGGGCACGGGTGAGGTGATGGCGGGCGCCCTGCGGGTCGCGCAGCTGGAAGCGGGCGAGCCCCAGGCCCCGGTGGGCGGCCGCCTGCCCGGTCAGGTCCCCCAGGTGCGTGGCGGTACGCAGGGCGGTGGTGTGGACGTCGGTGAGGGCCTGCCAGTTGCCCTGGCGTTCCAGGAACGTGGTCAGGGTGGCGGCGAACTGCCAGGTGTAGGAGTCGCATCCGGCCGGCGGGTGCTCCACGGCGGACAGCAGGACGTGCTGTTCGGCGACCAGCCAGGCCAACGCCTCGTCGTGGTCGGCCAGTCGGCGGGGCAGCGCGCCGGGCTCGGCCGGGGCCGGACGCATCGGGTGGCGGCGCCGGGTCAGCAGGGCGTCGGCCGCGTGGGCCGTGTGCAGGTAGTGGTCCAGGACCCGGCGGGTCGCGGCCCGCACCGCGGCCGTGGTGTCGTGCTCGGCGGCCAGTTCGGCGGCGTGGGCGCGCAGCAGGTCGTGGCAGGTGTGGCGGCCGGGCCGGTGCTCGATCAGCAGGTGGGCGGCGGTCAGTTCCCGTACCGGCGCGGCCACCTGGGTCACACACACGCCGGCGAGGGCCGCGAGGGACGTCAGGTCGGCGTCCGGTCCGGGATGCAGGCCGAGGAACCGGAACAGCTGGGCCGCCTCCCGGCCGAGCGTCCGGTACGACCAGTGGAAGACCGTGCGTACGGCGGTGGCCGGATCGCCGGTGTCCAGCGGGTCCAGGATGCGTTCGGCGGTGCGCAGTTCGTCGGCGAAGACGGCCAGCGGCTCGGCGGGCCGGGCGGCGGCGCGGGCGGCGACGACCCCGAGCGCGAGCGGCAGCCCGGCACAGCGCACCACGATCTCGTCCACCGCGGCCGCCTCGGCCGCCACCCGCACGGCTCCCAGCCGGGCGGCGAGCAGGTCCCGGCACTCCTCGGCGCCGAGCAGGTCCAGGGCGAGCAGCTGCGCCCCGTCCGCGACGGCGAGCCCGGTCAGCGGGCTGCGGCTGGTCACCAGCGCCAGGCAGCCCGGCGCCGCGGGCAGCAGCGGCCGTACCTGATCGGCGTCACGGGCGTTGTCGAGCACGATCAGCACCCTGCGGTCGCACAGCAGGCTGCGATACAGGCCCACTTGGGCGTCCGGTGACTCCGGTACGCGGGTGGCGGGCACCCCGAGGGCGTCGAGGAAGCCGCGCACCGCGCGGTCCGGCGGGAGCGGCACGCCACTCGGGTCGAAGCCGCGCAGGTTGACGTAGAGCTGCCCGTCGGGGAAGGCCGAGCGCCTGTGCCGCGCCCAGTGCACCGCGAGTGCGGTCTTGCCCACGCCGCCCATGCCCGACAGCGCCGAGACGACGACCGCCGCGGGGCGCTCCGCGACGTCGGCCAGCAAGGTGTCCAGCCGGGCGAGTTCGTCGGTGCGCCCGGTGAAGCCCGGTGTTCCCGCGGGGAGCTGGGCGGGAACGGTGTGGCGGGGGACGGGGGTGGTGCGCGGCCGTGGCGTCGGCGGGACCGGAGCGGGAGCTGCGGGGCGAGGCGCGGCAGGGGCCGCCTCGTGTTCGCGGGCGGTCTCCGCGGGGCGTTCACGCAGGATCTCGTGGTGCAGCTCCCACAGCCGGCGTCCGGGTTCCGTGCCGAGCTCCTCCACCAGACGCCGCCTGGTCTGGGCGTAGCAGCGCAGTGCCTCACCGCTGTCGCCGGTCGCGTGCAGGGCCCGCATGAGGGCCTCCGCCAGGGGTTCCGTGAGCGGGTACTCCCCCAGCAGATCGGTCAACTCGCCCACCACGGCGGCCGGATCACCGCCCTGGATCTCCATGTCCGCCAGGCGTACGACGGCGTCGACGCGCTGGCGGCGCCAGGTCTCGCGCATCCGGGCGGGCCAGGTCCCGGTCAGGCCGGCGAAGGGCTCGCCGCGCCAGAGGCCCAGCGCCTCGCGCAGCAGCGCGACGCGCGCGCGGTGGGGCCGTGCGCCGTCGCGGGCCTGTGCGGCCAGCCGCTGGAAGCGGTGCAGGTCGACCCGGTCCGGGTCGAGGTCGAGCTGGTAGCCGCCGGAGCGGCGCAGCACCGGTAATCGCCCGTCACCGCCGTCGTCCAGGGCTTCGGCGAGGCGCCGGATGCGCGCGATGTGCGCGTACAGGGCGCGGCGCGCGCCCTCCGGCGGATCGGCGCCCCAGATCCGGTCGACGAGCACCTCGACCGGCACGGGCCGGCCGGTGTCCACGGCCAACGCGGCCAGAACGGCTCTGCGTTGGGGCGGACCCAGATCGACCGGTGCTTCGCGTACCAGGACTTCCACCGGTCCCGACAGACACAGCCGTAACATCGCACCCATCCCCCGTTCACATCTCCTCCACAGTCGTCGCACATGCGCGAGCAGGGCGACAAGCTTTCGGCAAAATCTCGACCCACCCCCGGCCCGCACCCTGAGGCGAGTGGCGCTCGCGCCGTCGCCACGGTGCGGCGCCCGCCATCCGCGGACCTGACCACACGCGGCTCACACGTGACCACGGGGGTTGACACGTGCATCGAACGAACACGGCGACCGCGACGGCCTCGGCGCCCCAGGAGACGGGACCACCGAGCACGTCACCGTCGTCCGGACCGGACGCGGCCCTGTCGGCGACGGCCGGACGCAGCGTCCTGGCAGGCGCCTTCGCCCTGCTGAACGCCCTGCATCGGGAGGAGCACGCCGGCGTGACCTCGCTGGCCTCGGCGTGCGGTCTGCCCAAGACGACCGCCTACCGGCTGCTCGACCAACTGGTGGACCTGGGCGCCGTCGAACGCAGTGCGGGCCACTACCGCATCGGGCCGGGCATGTTCCGCCTCGGCCACGGCTGGCAGCCGCATCCGGGCCTGCGCTCGGCCGTGCAGCGGCCGCTGCGGCGGCTGGCGGCGACCACCGGCACGACGGTCGCCCTGGCCGTACTGCACGAGGGACAGACGCTGATCATCGACTGGACGACACCCGCGGACCAGCCGTTCCCGCTGCCCGACGGCCGGCAGATCTGGCCGTGGTACACGGCCTCCGGGAAGCTCCTGGCCGCCTGGGCCGACCCGCGTCTGCCGCTCGGTCCCCTGCCCCGGACCTGGCCGGCCGACGCCGTGCGCATCCGGGAGCAGGGGGCCGCCTACGACCGGGAGGAGGTGCTGGAGGGGGTGTGCTGCGCCGCCGTGCCCGTCCGTGCGGCGGACGGCACCCCGGTCGCGGCCCTGAGCGTCCTGACCGATCCGGACCACCGCCTGGAGCGCCTCGCCGACACGGCGCGGCGCGCGGCCGCCGCCATCACGGCGGGGCTGGGGCGCCGCCGGTGACGCGCGGGCGTGTTCCGCTCAGCGGCACAGCGCGCGACGGGCCGGCGCCCGTTCTGCAGGCTGGGTCCGCCGGCCCGGACTCCGCACGCACCGCACGGCGGGCCGGCTCCCGGCGATCCGGACCAGGACCGCGCTGTGCACGACCATCACCGGAGGATCTCATGGAGTCGTCGCGGACGAAGCCTGCCGGCGGCCCGCTGGCCCTGCTGCGCGCGGAGTTCGACCGCACGCACGACGTGTGGCGCTCGGCCATGGGCGGGGTGTGCGTGGCCGGTCCCGAGGCGGCCCGGGCGGTGATGGGCAACGGGCACGCGGCCGTCGCGGAGACCTCCGACTTCTACCGGAACCGGCACGGTGTGTTCGGGCCGCGTTCCGCGCAGGTCGCCATCGGCCGCGCGGGCCGGGACCTGATATGCCGTCATCTGGATGCGCGGCGCGCGGACTTGCCCGGACTGGTCGCGGAGCGGCTGGCTCCGTGCGCCCAGTGGCCGGACGCCGGGAACCTGCTCGTCCTGCGGCACCTGCGCGACGTGCTGCTGCACCCGGACGCGCCCGCCCACCTGCACCGGACGGTGGAGGCGATCGTCGCCCGCGCGGTCCTGGCCGGTGCGCGAGGGCGCCACTCGCCGCCGTCCCGGCTGCTCTTCCGCCGTCGCGCGCTGCCGGCCCTGCGCGCGGAGATGAGCGCCCGGCGGAAGCGCCTGGGGTCGCGCGGCGGCCCCTCCGAGCCGCGCGACCTCGTCGACGTCGTCGTCGGCGGGAGCGACCCGGCGGCGGAGACGGGGGATCTCGTCGAGGTCTACCTGTCGTTTCTCTTCGCCACGGTCGGCTCCATCGGCTTCGCCCTGGGCTGGTCGGTCCACCTGCTGGGTACGCACCCGAACTCCGCTGCCGCCGAGCCGAGTTGGACGGTTCGCGAGGCCCTGCGGCTGTGGCCGGTGGCGTGGCTGTTCGCGCGCACGCCGAGCCGTGAGCAGGAGCTGGGCGGCACGTGGGTGACGCCGCGCGACCGGCTCATGGTGTGCAGCTACCTGGTGCACCGGCACCCCGCCCACTGGGAGCGGCCGGACGAGTTCGTCCCGCAGCGCTGGGCGCGGGGCGTGCCCGACGGGGCCTACCTGCCGTTCGGGCTCGGGGCGCACACCTGCGCCGGCGCGACCGTCGCCGTACGGCTGCTGGAGGACCTCGTGGCGATCCTCTCCCGTGACTGGCGCGTGTCGGTCACCCATGACGGCGGTGGGCCCCAGGTGGGTCCGGCGCTGGCTCCGCCGCGGTTCACCGCGGCGCTGAGCCCGAACGGCGGCTGTCCCGGAAGGAGGTGAACGAGCATGCGCGCGCTGTATCTCAAGGCGAAGTCGGTCCTCAACATCCGAGGCCAGTACGAGTACTTCTGGTACCTGTACCACCACATCTGACCGGCCCTGCGCGGGGAGGCGCCGCACGGTCGGCTCCCCGCGCCCCAGGAGGGGAACGCGAACGATGACCACCCCGCAACACCCCGAGGACTTCCTGCGGTTCATGCGGATGCGCAGCGCGCGGGAGGACGGGATCTTCTGGGTCGACGACCAGCGGCTCGGCGTGTTCGAGCCGGAGGCCGCGCGCCGGGTCAGCGCCACCAACTGGCAGCGGTTCGTCATGCACGACCGCCTCGTCGACATGGTGCTCCGGCGGCGCAGTCCGGAGATGCGGTGGAGCAGGATCCGGTCCGCCTGGATGACCCGGATGCACGCCCTCGCGACGCCGGAGCACCACGGCGCGCTGACCGACCGCATGGAGCGGATCATGGACGCGCGGGTCGGGGTGGACGTCGACCTGACGATGCTCATGCAGGACGTGACGCTGCGGTCGCTGCTGCCCGTCGCGCTCACCGGCCTCACCCGCGCCGAGGCCGAACTGGTGCGCCGGGACCTGGAGATGAAGCTGCTGCGGCTGGTCTCGCCCGATCCGGGCAGCGTCTGGCACCATCTGAAGTTCGTCTCCGTGCAGATGCGCTCGGGTCTCGTGGTGCGCCGGGTGCTGCGGCAGCGCGCGAGCGGCCGGCGCAGGCGCGAGGCCGACCTGGCCGACCCCTTCGTGGACCTGCTCCCCGAACTCGGCATGGACCGCGCCCTCGACGTGGTGACCGCGGTGCTGACCGCCATCGGGGGCCCGCCGGGCACGGCCGCCGCGAGCCTGCTCTACGAGTTCGTCCGCAACCCCGGCTGGCAGCGGCGGCTGACCGACGAACTGAGCGCCGTGGACCCGGTGGAATTCCGCACCACACCCACCACCGCGGCCCCGGCGACGCACCGCTTCGTGAAAGAGGTGCTGCGCATGTGGAGCCCGCCGCTGCTGCTGGTGCGGCGCTCGAAATTCGGCTTCGACCTCGGGTCCACGCGCCTGGACCCGGGCCAGTGGTACCTGCTCAGCCCCCATCTCGTCCACCGCGACGCACGCGTCTGGAAGCAGCCCGACGTCTTCGACCCGGACCGCTTCCTGCCGGGCGCCCCGCACGGCCCGAAGGACCGCACCTGCTACGTGCCCTTCGGCTGGGCCCCGAAGAAGTGCATCGGCGCGAATCTCGGCACGTTCCAGCTGATGGCCCTGTGCCATCTGTTGTGCACGCGCTACCGGCTGAGCGTGCAGCACGCGGACCGGATCACCATGGCCCTGCGTTTCGCCCCGGTGCCGGAGAGGTTCCGGGGCCGGCTGACGCTCCGCTGACGGCGCCCCTTCCGTCCGCGCCGGACCGGCCCGGCGCGGACGGAAGGGTTCCCGACGCTTCAGCAGCCTGAGTCGGCGATGACGAAGTAGCCCGCGGAGGTCTCCTTCAGTGTGTGGGTGACGGCCACGTTGTACAGGCCCATGTACTGGTTGGAGCCGTTGGCGTAGGTGTAGCCGAGGCTCTGGTGGGCGCGTCCGGCGACGACCTGGTTGTAGTTGTTGTCGGTGTAGCACTTGGGTGCGGAGCCTGTCGTCGTCGCCGTGACCGGGGCGGACGAGGCGCCGACGGCACCGGAGGAGTCGACCGCGGCGACGGTGTACGCGTACGAGGTGCCGGCGGACAGGCCGGTGTCGGTGAACGTGGTGCCCGTCGCGGAGCCGGCCTCGGTCCCGTCGCGGTAGACGTTGTACGAGGCGGCGCCGCCGACGGCGTTCCAGGACAGTGCCGCGCCGGTGTCGGTGGTGCCGGTCACCGTGAGACCGGAGGGCGCGGGCAGGGAGCCGGTGCCGCCCTGGTCGCCGCTGCCGTCCAGGCCCCAGAACTTCGCGGTGTGGTAGCTGGAGCAGATGGAGTCGAGGTAGTACGCCCCGGTGGTGCCGCACTGGTCGGCGCCCGAGCCGGGGTGCACGGCCAGGCCGTGCGCCATGCCGGAGACCGAGAACAGGGCGACGGCGGGCTTGCCCGCAAAGTCGTCGTAGATGCTCTCGGTGGTGCCGCCGGTCAGGCTCCGGGTGCTGGAGGCCGTCTGGCCGATGCCCCACACGTCGGTCCACTGGTCGCGCAGCTCGGTGCCGTTGACCGGGGTGACGGTGGTGTCGGAGCTGCCCTGCCAGATGGCGACGCGCGGCCACGGGCCCGAGTAGCCCGCGAAGGAGTTGCGGACCTTGTCGCCCCAGGCCTTCGGGGTGAGGTTCTGGTTGCTGTACTGGCAGCTGGAGGCGGCGCTCTGGGTGGTGGCGCACTGCGCGGGAAGGCCCGAGTCGACGGAGCCGCCGGCGAACACGTCGGGGTAGTCGGCGAGGAGGTCCGCGGTCATGCCGCCGCCGGCGGACAGTCCGGTGACGAAGATGCGGCCGCGGTCCGAGCCGTACTGCGCCACGGCGGTGTCGACCATCTGCATGACCGAGGCCGCCTCGCCCTTGCCCCGGGTGTCCTTGGCCGAGTCGAACCAGCTGAAGCAGGACAGGCTGTTGTTGGCGGCGCTGGTCTGCGGGTAGACCACGGCGAAGCCCCACTCGTCGGCGAACTTCTGCCAGCCCGAGTGGGCGTGGTAGTCGCTCGCCGACTGCGTGCACCCGTGCAGGGCCACCACCAGGGGTGCGTCGGCGGGCAGGTCGGAGGGTGCGTACTCGTACATGGCCAGGTTGCCGGGGTTCGAGCCGAATCCGGTGACCTGCTGGAGGGTGCCGGCGGCCGCCGCGCTCGACGCCAGGGGGGCGACGACGGCCAGGCCCGCGATGACGGCGCCGGTCGCGGCCGCCCGTGCGGTACGCCGGAAGAATCTGCGCCAGGTGGAGCGATGCATAGGGCGACTCCGTGGGGTGGAGGGGGGAGGGAAGGCGCGGGCACGGCCCGTCCCCGGCGGTCCCACCCCGCCCGGCGCGGTCCGCGCCCGTCGCGTCGGCCGGCCGGCACGGCACCTGGCCGCGGCCGGTCCGCCGTCGTACCGGCTTGCTGGAAGCGGACAGTACGACCGGCCGGCCGGCCCCCGACATGTGAGGGACAGCCAGGACCGCGCATTCCCGCATGGTTCGCGCACCCATGGCGTCAGCGGCGGAGGCTGTGACACGTGACGGGCCACGCGCACCGGCACGGCTCGGGTGCTCCCGGCGTACAGAACCTGCCGGCCCGCCTCGGCCGTCGGCCCATGGTGGCGGCACCTACCTCATGGCTCGAAAATGTGTCGACGACCCACGTGTCCCACCTCATGGGTCCTCCCTACGGTGTTCGGCCATGGACAGCACCAAGAGCCCCCACGAGGGCTCGCCCCAGCATCCCGGCCCCGGTGGCAGCACCGGGCCCGGCCTGGCCTCGACCAGGTTCCTCACCGGCCGCAAGGTTCTGGTCACCGGTGCGGCCAGCGGGATCGGCCGGGCCTGTGCCGAGGGCTTCGCCGCGGCCGGTGGCGAGGTCTACGTGGTGGACCGGGCCGCCGAGGCCGCCAAGGAGGTGGCCGAGGCGATCGGCGGTGTCGCCGTCGTGGCCGACCTCTCCCTGGCCGACGCCGTGGACGCGCTGCCGGACGACGCCGACATCGTGGTCAACAACGCGGGCCTGCAGCACATCGCACCGGTGCACGAGTTCCCGCCGGAGCGCTTCGCGCTGATCCAGCGGGTCATGGTGGAGGCTCCGTTCCGCATCCTGCGCCGCACCCTGCCCCACATGTACGCGCGGGGCTGGGGCAGGGTCGTCAACATCTCCTCGGTGCACGGTCTTCGGGCCAGCGCCTTCAAGGCGGCGTACGTCACGGCGAAGCACGCGCTGGAGGGCCTGAGCAAGGTGGTCGCCCTGGAGGGCGCCGCGCACGGCGTGACCAGCAACTGCATCAACCCCGGCTACGTCCGCACGCCGCTGGTCGAGGAGCAGATCGCCAACCAGGCGCTCGCCCACGGCATCTCCGCCGCGGACGTGATGGACCAGGTCTTCCTCGAACGCACCGCGATCAAGCGCCTGATCGAGCCGGCCGAGGTCGCCGAGGCGGCGCTGTGGCTGTGCACCGGCCGCAGCGGTTACGTCACCGGCAGCTCGATCCCCCTGGACGGCGGCTGGACGGCCCACTGAGGTCCCGTCCGCCCGTGCGCCGCCTGCCCGGCGCAGCGCACCCACCTACTCCTCCGGACCTCTGCCCTTCGTCCCCCACAGGCGGCCGGGTCCGGCGGTTCCGCTCCCTCATCCCTCCGAAAACGGTGACAACCATGCCCCTCGCTCACAACGCCGTGAACGACCCAGGTACCTCCCCGAGCCCGCGCGGTCTGCGCAAGATCGTCGCCGCCAGCCTGATCGGCACGACCATCGAGTGGTACGACTACTTCCTCTACGGCTCGGCCGCCGCCCTGGTCTTCGGCCGTGTCTTCTTCCCCGAGTCGGACCCGCTGACCGGCACTCTGCTGTCCTTCCTCACCTACGCCATCGGCTTCGCCGCGCGCCCGATCGGCGCCGTGGTCTTCGGCCACTTCGGCGACCGCCTCGGCCGCAAGAAGCTCCTGGTGATCAGCCTGCTGATGATGGGCCTGTCCACCGCCCTGATCGGCTGCGTCCCCGGCTACGACACGATCGGTGTCGCGGCACCCGTGCTGCTGACCACCCTGCGGCTTGTCCAGGGCTTCGCTCTCGGCGGCGAGTGGGGCGGCGCGGTGCTGCTGGTGTCCGAGCACGGCGACGCGAAGCGGCGCGGCTTCTGGGCGTCCTGGCCGCAGGGCGGCGCACCGGCCGGCAACCTGGTCGCCGTAGGAGTGCTCTCCTTGATGACCACCCTGCTCCCCGACGACGCGTTCGACTCGTGGGGCTGGCGGGTGCCGTTCCTGCTCTCCGCCGTCCTGGTCATGATCGGTCTGTGGATCCGGCTGTCCGTCGACGAGTCCCCGTTGTTCAAGGAGGCGCTGGCCAAGGCCGAACGGCGCAAGGCGGAGCAGCGCGGCGAGCAGCCGCCGTTCGTCGCGGTCGTGCGCAACCACTGGCGGGACATCCTGATCGCGATGGGCGCGCGCATGGCCGAGAACATCTCGTACTACGTGATCACCGCGTTCGTCCTCACCTACTGCGTCGAGCACCTGGGGCTCGGCAAGCAGACGGCGCTGAACGCGGTGCTGATCGGCTCGGCCGTGCAGTTCTGCCTCATCCCGCTGTTCGGCGCGCTGTCCGACCGGGTCGGGCGCAAGCCCGTGTACCTGGTGGGTGCGGTCGGCGTGGGCCTGTGGTCGTGGGCCTTCTTCGCCCTGCTCGACACCAGGTCGTTCCCCGCGCTGGTCCTGGCCGTCACCGTCGGCCTGGTCTTCCACAGCGCCATGTACGCGCCCCAGGCGGCGTTCTTCTCCGAGCTGTTCGCCACCCGGATGCGTTACACCGGTGCCTCCATCGGGGCCCAGCTGTCCTCGGTGGCCGCGGGCGCCCCGGCCCCGCTGATCGCGACGGCGCTGCTCAGCTCCTACGGCGGCTCCACCCCGATCTCGGTGTACGTCGGGCTGGCCGCCGTGATCACCGTGATCGCCGTCGTCGCCTCCCGCGAGACCCGCGGCAGTGACCTGGCCTCGATCGAGCCGGACGACTCCGCGACGCGGACGGCCGCGGACCAAAAGACGGCCGCGTCCGCCTGACGGCAGCCGCCGCTGCCCGGCCCGAGGGCCAGGGTCCTCCCGCCGGGGAGGGGCCTGGCCCTCCCCGGCCGTTCCCTCCCCGGCCATTCCCTCCTCGGCCGTGCGCCGATTCCCGTGTCCGTCGACTACGCAACGGTTGCCCGCCCATGCCGCACGAACCCACTCCCGTCGCCCGCCATCTGCGCCGGCTGCTCGAACTCCTCGCCGCGGGCGCTCCCGCCGAAGACCTCGGCGCGGTCGCCGTCGAGGCCCGCGGCAGCGGGGCCGCGGCCGAGGAGCTCGCGGAGATCGACCTGGCCACCGAGGCGGCGCTGCGCGTGCGGACGACACTCCGGCAGCACCGGCGCCGGGAGGCGGAGCTGACCGCGCTCTTCGACACCGCCGGCGACCTCGCGGCCCTGCGCGACCTCGACGCCGTGCTGCGCTCCATCGTCCGGCGCGCCCGGATGCTCCTGGGCACCGACACGGCCTACCTCACGCTGCCCGACGAGGAGGCCGGCGACACGTACATGCGGGTCACCGACGGCTCGGTGTCGGAGCTGTTCCAGAACCTGCGCCTGGAGCTCGGTGAGGGCCTTGGCGGTCTGGTCGCGCAGACGGCACGCCCCTACGCCTCCCCCGACTACCGCACCGACGAGCGCTTCCTGCACACCGGCAGCATCGACGCCGGGGTCCTGGACGAGGGCCTGGTGGCGATCCTCGGCGTCCCGCTGCTGCTGGGCTCGGGCAGCGGCGGCCAGGTCATCGGCGCCCTGTTCGCCGCGGACCGCACACCCCGCACGTTCGCCCCGGACGAGGTCGCCCTGCTGTGCTCGCTGGCCGACCACGCCGCCATCGCCATCGACACCGCCGCGTCGATGGCCGACGCGCGGATCGCGATGGACGAGCTCGCGGAGGCCAACGCCGTGATCCGTGAGCACTCCGCGGCCATGCAGCGCGCCGAGGAATCGCATGACCGGCTGACCGACCTGGTGCTGCGCGGCGGCGAACTCTCCGACGTGGCCGCCGCCGTGGCCGGACTGCTGAACGGGGACGTCGCGGTCCACGACGGCTCCGGGTGGCCGCTGACCGCGGTCGCCGTGCACGATGGCGCACTCGCCGGGGAACCGGAGGCCACCGGCGGCACGGAGGAGGAGGCCGCGGCGCTGGTCGCGGCGGCGGAGAGCTCACGCGCGGCCGCGCACGCGGTGTTCCGGGACGGGCGCTGGGTGTGCGCGGTGCTGGCCGGGCAGGAACTGCTGGGCTGTCTGGTGCTGTTCGGGCGGCCGGATCTCGACGGCCCCGACCGGCGCCTGTTCGAGCGGAGCAGCGTCGTGACCTCGCTGCTGCTCCTGCTGCGGCGTTCGGTCGCGGAGACCGAGAACCGCGTACGCGGCGACCTGCTCACCGATCTGCTCACCGCGCCCGACCGCGACCGGGCCGGCCTGGTGGCCCGCGGCCGCCGCCTCGGGCTCGACCTCGACCGGCCCCACCTGCTGCTCGTCGCCCGGTCCGGCGACGCGGTCCGCGGCCGGCTCGCGGATGCCGCCGTGCAGTACCTGTTCGGGTGCGGCGGTGTCGGCGCGGAGCACGAGGGCACCGTGGTGCTGCTGCTCCCGTGCGACGGCACCGGACCGGGTGAGGCGGCCCGCGCCGCCGCCGGGCAGCTCGGCCGGCTGACCGGCGCACCGGTCACGGTGGCCGGCGCCGGACCGGCCACCGGGCCGCGGGCCGTCGCCGACGGGCACGCCGAGGCCCTGCGCTGCCTGCGGGCCCTGCGGGTGCTCGGCCGCGAGGGGCAGGGTGCGAGCGTCGCCGACCTGGGCTTTCTGGGGGTACTGCTGGGAGACATCCACGACGTGGACGGCTTCGTCACCGCCACCTTGGAACCCTTGCTGGACTACGACGCCCGGCGCGGCACCCAGCTGGTCCGCACGCTGCGCGCCTACTTCGACTGCGGCGGGAGCCTGACCCGGGCGAAGGAGACCCTGCACGTGCACGTGAACACGGTCGTGCAGCGCCTGGACCGCATCCAGGCGCTGCTCGGCCCCGACTGGAACACCCCCGAACAGACGCTGGAACTGCAGCTCGCCCTGCGCCTGCACCTGCTGTCGGAGGCCTGACGCCGGGCGGGTGTGCCCGGGACGGCACCGGCCGCCCGGGTCACCCGGACGCCGTACCGCCCGGATCCCCGGACGTCTCCACCCCGGCCGCGGCCAGCAGATGCCGTGCCACGACCCGGGCGCCCACGTCGCCGACGACGATGCTGTAGTGGTTGGTTTCGGGCACCGGCAGGGCGCGCACCCTGCCCGGGTCGAGGCCGGCGGCGGCCAGCCGCCGCTCGTCGTACAGGCCCTGCGGCTCGTCCATCAGGCCCCGTGGCGCCCACAGCAGCACGGCGGGGAGGGGCAGCCGGTGCACCGCGCCCGAAACCAGCGCACCGAGCTGGTCCACACCGTCGGTGCGGACCGCCTCCAGACTGCAGGACGAGCGCAGTTCGGGCTCCTGCCCGACGAGGTCGCGCTGGATGTAGTCGTCCACCCACGGCGACCAGGAGCCGGCGAAGCCGGGATGCGACTGCCAGAACGCGCGGTAGGCCTCCCGGTCCGGGAAGGTCATCGACAGGCGCCGCATGGCCGGGCCGAGCACCGAGGTGATCAGCTCGTCAGGGTCCAGGCCGGCGGGAACGGGGAAGCCCACGCCGCCGTCCACCAGCAGCAGGCCCGTCAGCAGGTGCGGGTGGCGCACGGCGGTCAGGGCCGCGGTGAACGCGCCCATGGAGTGGCCGGTCAGCACCACCCGGCCCCCGCCCAGCGCCTGCACCACGGCCGCCATGTCGTCGGCGTGGGCCGCGATGCCGTACGGACCGGGCACCTCCCCGCTGCGGCCCCGGCCGCGCAGGTCGGGCGCCACCAGGGTGACCCGGCCGGCCAGGTGGTGGGCCACGCGGGCCCAGCTCAGGCCGTTGGCCGTGATGCCGTGCAGCGCCAGGACCACCGGCGCGCCCGGATCGTCGGCCGGCCAGCGCGACACGGCCAGCCGCCCACCGGTGACCGGCACCCGGAACTCCTCGCGTGCCGGTGCGGCGGCGTCCTGCCCGGCCGTCGTTCCGTTCTGCGCAGCGGGACTGGTCACGCGGGAACCTCCTCGCGGTCGGCGGTGGTGGGGGACGGGCGGGCGGCGCGCAGCCGGGCCGGGAGCCGTGCCACGCCGCCCGGCAGCAGATATATCACCGCGACGAACAGGGCGCCGAGCAGGAACAGCGGCTGCGAGAGCGGCACCCGGACCACGGAGGGCAGGCCGGCGACCGTGTCCGAGCCGGCCAGGTCGGCGAGCCGGTGGTCGGCCCAGGTGTAGAGGATGCCTCCGACCATGGGGCCCCACCGGCTGCCCGAACCGCCCAGCACCACCATCACCAGCAGGGACAGGGTGAAGTCGGAGGTGGTCGTCTGCGGGGTGGCGCCGCCGGTCAGCAGCAGGTAGACGATGCCGCCGAGCGCGGCCAGGGTGCCCGCCAGCACGAAGGCGACGAGCTTGAAGCCGTAGGGGCGCAGGCCCAGCACCTCCACCCGGCGCTCGTTCTCCTTGATGCCCTCCCAGACCCGGCCGACGGGTGAGCGGACCGCCCGGTGCACAACGGCCAGCACCACCACGAGGTAGGCCAGGGCGATCCAGTACAGGTTGGCGGTGTGCTCGATGCCGACCAGCGCGGCGGGCAGCCTGTCCGCGGGGGCGGCCCTGCCCTCCTCGCCGCCGGTGACACCGCCGGGATCGCGCTGCACGAGGATCGACGCGGCCTGCGCGAAGGCCAGGGTGACCATGGAGAATCCGATACCGCTGACGCGCAGGCTGACCGCGCCCAGCAGGGCGGACAGCACCACGCCCGCGAGCAGGCCGAGCAGCGCCGACGCGGCGAACGGCAGGCCCGCCTCGAGCATCACGGTGTTGGTGACGTAGGTGCCCGCGGCGAAGTAGAGGGCGTGTCCGAAGGACAGCAGCCCGGTGCGGCCGAGCAGCAGGTCGTAGCCGGTGGCCAGGCCGCCGAAGAGCAGGCACAGGGCCAGCAGTTGCAGGTTGCCGGGGCCGCCGATCGGCCCGTCGAGCAGGCCCGGCAGCGGCAGCGCGCTGTAGGGCACGGTGAACAGCGCCGCCAGCAGCAGGGCGGGCCACCAGCGGGCGGCTCGCCGCAGCCGCCGGGAGCGGGTGGCGAGGGGGCGGTCGGCCGTGCGGGACCCGCCGCGCGGCTGGGTGGCGGTGGTCATGCGAGCCTCCCGGTGAGCCCTCGCGGTCTGACGAGCAGGAGGGCGGCGAGCAGGACGACGACGGCGAGGTCGCCGAGCCCGGCGGTGGTGTAGTAGTTGGCGAACTGCTGGACGAGGCCCACGGCCACCGAGGCCAGGGCGGCACCGGTGAGCGAGCCCATGCCGCCCGTCACGACGACCACGAAGGCGAAGATGAGCAGCGACGTGCCCTGTTCGGGGTCGACGGAGCCGAAGTAGAGGCCGCCCAGGGCACCGCCGAGGGCCGCCGCCGCGCCGCCGATGGCGAAGACCAGGGTGAAGGCCTTGCGCACGTCGATGCCGAGCGCGGTGACCATCGCCCGGTCCTCCACCCCCGCGCGGACGACCAGTCCGTGCCGGGTCCGGCCCAGGAACAGCTTGAGCGCGCCCAGCACGGCCAGGGCCGCCCCGATCAGCACCAGGCGGTCGAGGGGCACTTCGGCGCCCAGCAGGGCGAAGGTGCCGGACAGCGCCCGCGGACCGGGGAAGGGGCGGGCGTCGGACCCCCAGATCGCGGACAGCAGGGCCGGCAGGGCCAGGCCGACGCCCACCGTGGCGAGGATCTGCTCGCGAGGGCGGGTGTAGAGCGGGCGGATCACGGCGAGTTCGAGCACGACGGCGGCGACGGTGCCCACGGCGGTGCCGAAGACGACGGCGAGGACGAACCCGGCCCCGCCGGCCCCGGCACCGGGCAGGTGACCGGAGGCGGCCCACCAGGTGCCGTAGGCGCCGACGGACAGCAGCGCGCCGTGGGCGAAGTTGAGCACGTCCATCAGCCCGAAGATCAGCGACAGGCCGGAGGCGACCAGGAAGTACAGGGCACCCAGGCCGAGTCCGGTGAAGGTGAGCAGCACGACGGTGGACATCAGGCGTCTGCCTCCGTGGTCCGGGCGGCGGGACGCGCCGCGGTGCTGACGGCCGCCTCGCCGGCCGGCCTGCGGGTGCTGCCGACGGCGAGCAGCCGGCGGGCGGCCTCGGCGTCGGCGAGGAGGTCGGCGGCCGGGCCCTGGTGCGCGGTGCGGCCGTCGGCGAGGACGACGCAGTGGCGGGCGAGGCGGCGCACGAGGGCGAGGTTCTGCTCCACGAGCAGGACCGGCACCGCCTCGGCGGCGCGCTCCAGCACCTGGGCGACCTCGGTGACCACCTTGGGCGCCAGGCCCTTGGTGGGTTCGTCGGCGATGATCAGCCGGTTGCCGTTGAGCAGCGTGCGGGCGATGGCGACCATCTGCTGCTGGCCGCCGGACAGGGTGCCGGCGGCCTGCCGGGCGCGTCGTTCCAGCTCCGGGAACAGCTCGTGGACCAGGTCGTAGGCCGGTTCACCGGCGCCGGGCCGCTCGGCCAGCCGCAGGTTCTCGGCCACGCTGAGGGAGGCGAACACGCCGCGGTCCTCGGGGGCGTAGCCGATGCCCCGGCGCACCAGGGCGTGGGTGGCCAGGCGCACCGTCTCCTCGCCGGCCAGCAGCACGCTGCCGGTCCTCGGGACCAGTCCGAGGATGCCGCGCACGGTGGTCGTCTTGCCGGCGCCGTTGCGGCCCAGCACGGCGGTGGTGCCCGAGGCGGCCACCTCCAGGTCGACGCCGTGCAGGATGTGCTTGCCCCCGATCACGACCCGCAGATCGCGCACGGTCAGCAGGGGCGGGGCGGCGGGGGTCACAGCTCCTCCCCCAGGTATGCCTGCTGCACGGTGGGGTCGGCCATCACGGACCGCGGGCCGTCCAGCGCCAGCAGTGTGCCGTGGTGCATCACGGCCAGCCGGTCGGCCAGGTCCAGCAGCACGTCCATGTGGTGCTCGACCATGAGCACGGTGCGTCCCTCTTCCTTGTGCAGCGACCGGATGAGTTCGGTCAGCGCGGGCACCTCCTCCGCGCTCACCCCCGCCATCGGCTCGTCCAGCAGCATCAGCCGGGGTTCGCCGACGAGCAGGACCGCGAGTTCGAGCTTGCGTTTCTCGCCGTGCGAGAGGGCTTCGGCGCAGGTGTCCGCGCGGTGGGTGAGCTGGGTGCGGGAGAGCACCCCGTCGACGCGTTCCGGGGAGGTGTCGGCACGGCGCCAGATCCGGTACGAGCCGCCGTCGGCGGCCTGGGCGGCGAGTCTGACGTGGTCGGCGACCGTCATGCCCGGCCACAGGCTGGAGGTCTGGAAGGTGCGCCCGAGGCCGCGCCGGGCGCGGGCGTAGGCGGCCTCGGCGGTGATGTCGCGGCCGTCCAGCTCGATCGTGCCCCGGGAGGCCGGGTTGAGCCCGCTGATCAGGTTGAACAGGGAGGTCTTCCCTGCGCCGTTGGGGCCGATGAAGGCGAGGAACTCGCCTTCGCGGACGTCGAAGGAGACGGCGTCGACGATGGTGGCGCCGCCGACCGTCCAGCCGATCTCGCGCAGCCGGAGCACCGGGGCCGGGAAGGCGGGTGCCTCCCCGGCGTCCGGAGCCTCCGGGACGCTCGGTGACGTCGTGTCGGAGGAGGTCATCGGCTCAGCCCGCCGCCTTCGCGGCCGGCGGTGCGACGGCCGTCATCGGGATGCTGTCGGTCAGCTTGGGCCGGGCGGCGCTTCCGCTGCCGCTGAGCGTGGCCGTGAACATGGGCTGCAGCAGGGCGTGGTCCTTCGCGCGGATCTGCTCCTTGCCCTTGGGCCCGTCGAAGGTCCAGCCCTCCAGCGCCTTGGCCATGGCGGTGGTGTCGGTGGCGCTGCCGGACTCGATCGCGTGCACGATCATCTGGGCGGCGGTGAAGCCGTCCGGGCTGAACAGGTCGGGGGTGCCGCCGGCCTTGGTGATGCCGTCGAGCATGGCCTTCTCCACGGGGGTGCCGCCGGCGGCGCCCGGGAAGTAGTGCGCGAGGAAGGCGACCTTGGAGCCGGCCGCGCCGAAGATCGGGTACGAGGCGGTGCCCGCGAGTCCGGTGACGACCTTGCTCGCGTCCAGCACGCCCTGCTGGTTCAGGGCGGTCCACAGGGCGGGTGCGGTGGCGCCGGCCCAGGCGACGAACACCAGGTCCGGCTTGCCGGCCCTGGTCTGGCGGGCGAAGGGCGTGAGGTCGGTGGCGCTCGGCGGAGCGAGCACGGAGCCGACGTGCGCGCCCTTCGCGCCGAGGACGGCCTTGACCGCGGCCACGTTGGCCTGTCCGAAGGCCGAGTTCTGGGCGAGCACGGTGACCTTCTTGCCCTGGGCGTCGCCGAGCAGGGTGCCGGCCGCGAGGATGTCCTGGTACGACTGCCGGCCCGAGCGGAAGGTGTAGGCGTTGATGCCGGTGACCGCGTCGGTGGCGGCGGGTCCGCTGACGTAGAGCACCTTGTTCTGCGCGGCCAGCGGAGCCATCTGCAGGGCCACACCGGAGTCGGTGGTGCCGGCGAGGATCTTGCAGCCCTTGCCGACGAGGGTCTTGGCCGCGGCGACCGCCTTCGCCGGGTCCCCGGCGTCGTCCTGTTCGGTGACCTGGATCGGGTGGCCGTCGGCCTTGTTCGTGCCGTGCGTGGCGTAGGCCAGGCCCGCCTTGAAGCCCTCCTCGTACTGCTTGCCGTAGGCGGCCAGCAGTCCGCTGCGGGAGTAGACGAGGCCCACCTTCACGGGAGCCGTCCTGCCGTCCGAGCCGGCCGTCGCGGTACCGGCGGTGCCGGCCGAGGAGCAGCCCGCGACCAGGGCGCCGGCCGCGAGCAGGGTGAGGGCCCGGACGGATCTGCTTCTGAGGGTGTCCGTGAGGTGAGAACGCATGGCGAACGGCTCCTGACAGTGTGTCGCCCGCCCGCCGCCGGGGCCCGCCGGCCTTGTCCGGGACGGCGGGTTCGCTGTGGGGCGACGGGAGTGCGGTGCTGGATGGCCGGAACCCTAGGAGCGCCGTACGACAGGCGGCATGGTGCCAATCACCGTTCTTTGAGGCCCAGTCATGGCGTCGACACACATGGCCCGTGCCGGTCGCTCCGGGCAAAGGTGAGCAGCGCCCGGTCCGGGCCGCGCGGTGGTGACCGGGCCGGGCCGCCAGAGGCAACACACCCCGGTGGAAGAGGAAACGGCATGGACAAAGTGGTGGCCGCGGCCGCGCGGGCAGTGGCGGACATCCCCGACGGCGCGACGCTCGCGGTCGGCGGGTTCGGCCTGTGCGGCATACCGTCGACGCTGATCGCCGCGCTGGCCGAGGCGGGCGCGTCGGGCCTGCGGGTGGTGTCCAACAACTGCGGTGTGGACGACTGGGGTCTGGGACTGCTGCTGCGGGCCGGCCGGATCGCCCGGATGACCTCCTCCTACGTGGGTGAGAACAAGGAGTTCGCCCGCCGGTACCTGACCGGCGAGCTGGAGGTGGAGCTGACACCGCAGGGCACCCTCGCCGAGCGGCTGCGGGCCGGCGGCACCGGCATCCCCGCGTTCTACACCCCGGCCGGGGTGGGCACCCAGGTCGAGGAGGGCGGCCTGCCCTTGCGGCACAGCGCCGACGGCGGCGTGGCACTGGCGTCTCCGCCCAAGGAGACACGGCAGTTCGGCGACCGCCGCTACCTGCTGGAGGAGGCCATCACGGCCGATTTCGCCCTGGTACGGGCCGAGGTCGCCGACCGGCACGGCAACTGCGTCTTCCACGCGGCGGCGCGCAACTTCAACCCGCTGTGCGCGATGGCGGGACAGGTGACCCTCGTGGAGGCCGAACGCATCGTGGACGCCGGCGAACTGCCGCCGGACGCCGTCCATCTGCCGGGCGTGTACGTGGACCGTGTGATCGCCGTCGACGCCTCGCTGGACAAGCGCGTAGAGCGCCGAACCGTGCGTCCCGCCCCCACCGGCGGCCAGGCAGCCGTCCGGCGCGCCGGCACCGGAGCAGCCCTCTCACACACGGCCACCGAAGCAGCCCTCTCGCGCACCGGCACCGAAGCAGCCCTCTCGCGCACCGGCACCGAAGCAGCCCTCTCACGCACGGACTCCGAGGAGAAGTGACCATGCCGCTCGACCGCCACCAGCTCGCCGCCCGCGCCGCCCGGGAGCTGCGCGACGGCCAGTACGTCAACCTGGGCATCGGCCTGCCCACGCTGATCCCCAGCCACCTGCCGGACGGGGTGCACGTGGTGCTGCACTCCGAGAACGGCATCCTGGGCGTGGGCCCCTACCCGTACGACGGCGAGGAGCACCCGGATCTGATCAACGCCGGGAAGGAGACGGTGACCACCGTCGCCGGCACCTCCTACTTCGACTCGGCCTTCTCCTTCGGCATGATCCGGGCCGGCCGGATCGACGTCTCCGTGCTCGGCGCCATGCAGGTGTCGGCCCACGGCGACCTGGCCAACTGGATGATCCCCGGCAAGATGGTCAAGGGCATGGGCGGTGCGATGGACCTGGTCCACGGCGCCCGCCGGCTGCTGGTCGTGATGGAGCACGTCGCCAAGGACGGCAGCCCGAAGATCGTCGAGGAGCTGACCCTCCCCGCCACGGGCCGCCGTGTGGTGGACCGGGTCATCACCGACCTGGCGGTCATCGATGTCACGCCCGGCGGCCTGCTCCTGACGGAGACCGCGCCGGGCGTCACCGTACGGGAGGTCATGGCGGCGACGGCCGCCCCCCTTCGCGTCGACCGGGACCTGCCGGCACCCGGCGCCGACCAGGGCCTGCCGACGCTCGCATCCGGCTGAACCGCCCCGGCCCGACCCCCTGAGCGCTGTCGTCCGATTGCGCAAGGTGAAGCACATCACGTTGGCCGGCACTCTCCTCGCGGGTAGGTTCCAGCGATCAAGGGAGATGGACGCCGTATCACTTCCACGAGCGCTAGTCCTCCCCAGGACCTTCCTCTGACGAGAGATACAGGACATGTCGGCTGAAGCACCCTCGCACCACCCTCCGCAGCTCATCGGCGTGGTCGCCGAGTCCGCCTCCGGGGAGACGCGCGTGGCGGCGACCCCCGCGACGGTCCGCCTGCTGCTGAAACTCGGCTACGAAGCCGTCGTCGAACCCGGAGCCGGCGAGGCCTCCGGCTTCGACGACCAGGCGTACGCCGAGGCCGGCGCGGAGATCGGCGAAGCCTGGAACGCGGACGTCGTTCTGAAGGTGAACGCCCCCTCCGGCTCGGAGATCACCCGGCTGCGGGAGGGCGCGACCGTGGCCGGCCTCCTCGCGCCCGCGCAGAACGCCGAACTGCTGCAGGAGTTGTCCCGCGCCGGGGTGACCGCCCTGGCGCTGGACGCCGTGCCGCGCATCTCACGCGCCCAGTCGATGGACGTGCTCTCCTCGATGGCGAACATCGCCGGGTACCGGGCGGTCATCGAGGCCGCGCACGTCTTCGGCAGGTTCTTCACCGGCCAGGTCACCGCGGCGGGCAAGGTCCCGCCGGCGAAGGTGCTGGTGGCCGGCGCGGGTGTGGCCGGTCTGGCGGCGATCGGCGCCGCGTCCAGTCTGGGCGCGATCGTGCGGGCCACGGACCCGCGGCCCGAGGTCGCGGACCAGGTGAAGTCCCTGGGCGGCGAGTACCTGCCGGTGAACGTGGTCCAGGAGGCCGGCACCGACGGCTACGCCAAGGCGACCTCCGCCGACTACGACCGCGCCGCCGCCGAGCTCTACCACGAGCAGGCCCAGGACGTGGACATCGTCATCACCACCGCGCTGATCCCGGGCCGGCCGGCGCCGCGCCTGCTGACGGCCGCCGACGTGGCGGCGATGAAGCCGGGCAGCGTCATCGTCGACATGGCCGCCGCGATGGGCGGCAACGTCGAGGGCACCGTGGCGGGCCGCACGGTGGTGACCGACAACGGCGTCACCATCATCGGCTACACCGACCTGGCCTCCCGGCTGCCCGCCCAGGCCTCGCAGCTGTTCGGCACCAACCTGGTGAACCTGCTCAAGCTGCTCACCCCCGGCAAGGACGGCCGGCTGACGGTCGATTTCGACGACGTCGTGCAGCGGGCCGTGACCGTGGTGCGCGGCGGCGAGGTCACCTGGCCGCCGCCGCCCGTCGCGGTCTCGGCCGCACCCGCCGCGCAGCCGGCGGCCGCGCCCGAGGCGCCCGAACCGAAGAAGTCCGGACTGACGCCCGCGTGGCGCTTCGGCCTCATCGGGCTCGGCATGCTCGCGATGTTCCTGCTGGTCGCCTTCGCTCCGGCGCAACTCGCGGAGAACTTCACGGTGTTCGCGCTGGCGGTGGTGATCGGCTACTACGTCATCGGCAAGGTGCACCACGCGCTGCACACACCGCTGATGTCGGTGACCAACGCGATCTCCGGCATCGTCGTGATCGGTGCCCTGCTGCAGATCGGGCACGAGAACAACCTCGTGACCGCCTTGTCCTGCGTGGCGATCCTGCTGACGAGCGTGAACGTCTTCGGAGGTTTCGCCGTCACCCGCCGCATGCTGTCCATGTTCTCGAAAGGCTGAGCCGAGATGACCTCCATGACGGCCTCCCATGCGGCTGATCTGGTCGCCGCCCTGCTGTTCATCCTCAGCCTGGCGGGCCTGTCCCAGCACCGCACCTCCCGCGCCGGCGTCGTCTACGGCATCGCCGGCATGGCCCTCGCGCTGGTCGCCACCATCGTGGTGGCGGCACAGAGCATCAGCGGCGGTGCGGTGGCACTGATCCTGATCGCCACCGCGCTCGGCGCGGCGATCGGTCTGCAGCGCGCCCGCAAGGTCGAGATGACGCAGATGCCCGAACTGATCGCGGTGCTGCACAGCTTCGTCGGCCTCGCCGCGGTGCTGGTGGGCTGGAACAGCTACCTCGAGGTGGAGTCGCACGGCGAGGCGCAGACCCGGATCGGCGCCGACCTGCTGGGCATTCACCACGCCGAGGTGTTCATCGGCATCTTCATCGGCGCGGTCACCTTCACCGGCTCGATCGTCGCGTTCCTGAAGCTCTCGGCCCGGATCAAGTCCCGTCCGCTGGTGCTGCCCGGCAAGAACGCGCTCAACGTCGGTGCGCTCGTCGCGTTCGTGGCGCTGACGGTCTGGTTCACGATCACCCCGAACCTGCCGTTGATGATCGCGGTGACCGTGCTGGCGCTGGCGCTGGGCTGGCACCTGGTCGCCTCCATCGGCGGCGGCGACATGCCCGTGGTCGTCTCCATGCTGAACAGCTACTCGGGCTGGGCGGCCGCCGCGGCCGGCTTCCTGCTCGACAACAACCTGCTCATCGTCACGGGCGCACTGGTCGGCTCCTCCGGTGCCTACCTGTCGTACATCATGTGCAAGGCGATGAACCGCTCCTTCCTCTCCGTCATCGCGGGCGGCTTCGGCATCGAGGCGCCCTCCGGCGGCCAGGAGGAGGAGGGCGAGCACCGCGAGGTGCGCGCCGCGGAGGCGGCCGAGATGCTCGCCCACGCCCGCTCGGTGATCATCACGCCCGGCTACGGCATGGCCGTCGCCCAGGCCCAGCACCCGGTCGCCGAGCTCACCCGGCAGTTGCGCGAGCGGGGCGTCGAGGTCCGGTTCGGCGTCCACCCCGTCGCCGGCCGCCTTCCGGGCCACATGAACGTGCTGCTGGCCGAGGCGAAGGTGCCCTACGACATCGTCCTGGAGATGGACGAGATCAACGACGACTTCGCCGACACGTCCGTCGTGCTGGTCATCGGCGCGAACGACACCGTCAACCCGGCCGCCGCGGAGGACCCCACGAGCCCGATCGCCGGCATGCCGGTGCTGCGCGTCTGGGAGTCGGAGCAGGTCATCGTCTTCAAGCGCTCGATGGCCTCCGGCTACGCGGGCGTGCAGAACCCGCTCTTCTTCCGCGAGAACAGCAGCATGCTCTTCGGCGACGCCAAGCAGAGCGTGGAGGCGATCCTGCAGGCGCTCAGCACCGACGGCCGCCGCGAGGCGGCCTCGGCCGCACCCCAGGCCACACTGGCCGGCCGCTGAGGCCGTCGCCCTGTGGACTGACGTCCTGAACTCGGCCGGCGGCGGGTGGTGTGCCGTCCACCCGCCGCCGGGCGGGCGGCGCACCGGCGGCAGTCCTGCCCGCCTCGCCCCGGGACCTACGCCAGGAACGACAGCCGCACCTTGCGGTCCGGGTTGTCCTTGTTCGTGTCCACCAGGCAGACCGACTGCCACGTGCCCAGCTCCAGCCGTCCGCCCACCACCGGCAGCGTCGCGTGCGGCGGGACGATGGCCGGCAGGACGTGGTCGCGGCCGTGGCCGGGGCTGCCGTGGCGGTGCTGCCAGCGGTCGTCGGCGGGCAGGAGGGTGTGCAGGGTGGCGAGGAGGTCGTCGTCGCTGCCGGCGCCGGTCTCCAGGACGGCGATGCCCGCGGTGGCGTGCGGGACGAAGATGTTGAGGAGGCCGTCACGTCCGCCCGCCACCTCCCGCAGGAAGGACTCGCAGTCTCGGGTCAGGTCGAGGACCCTCTCCGCGGAGCCGGTGGAGACGTTCAGGACTCGGGTGGTGAAGGCGTCTGACATGCCTCCATCGTGACCCATGCGGCGCACTCCGTACGGCAGGGGAAGATCCACGGACCCGTCCGAGTTGGTAGAAGCGTGAACAACACGCGCGAGGTCGAGGTGGTCGTCGTAGGCGCGGGTCAGGCCGGTCTGTCCAGCGCCTATCACCTGCGCCGCACCGGCTTCGAGCCGGAGCGCGACTTCGTGGTGCTGGACCACTCCCCCGGCCCGGGCGGCGCCTGGCAGTTCCGGTGGCCGTCGCTGACGTACGGCAAGGTCCACGGGATGCACGCACTGCCGGGGATGGAGCTGACGGACGCCGATCCGGCGCGGCCGTCGTCGGAGGTCGTCGCCGAGTACTTCGCGGCGTACGAGCGCACCTTCGATCTGCGGGTGCGGCGGCCCGTGGCGGTGCGGGCCGTGCGCGAGGGCTCGGGCGGGCGGCTGCTCGTCGAGACCTCGGACGGCGACTGGTCGACGCGGGCGCTGATCAATGCGACCGGTACGTGGGACCGGCCGTTCTGGCCGCGCTACCCCGGTCAGGAGACCTTCCGGGGGCGGCAGTTGCACACCGCGCAGTACCCGGGGCCCGAGGCGTTCGCCGGGAAGCGGGTCGTGGTGGTGGGCGGGGGCGCCTCCGGCACGCAGCATCTGCTGGAGATCGCCGGATACGCGGCGTCCACCACCTGGGTCACCCGGCGTCCGCCCGTCTACCGCGAGGGCCCCTTCACCGAGGAGTTCGGACGGGCGGCGGTCGCGCTGGTGGAGGAGCGGGTGCGGCGGGGACTGCCGCCCAGGAGCGTGGTCTCGGTGACCGGACTGCCGCTGAACGACGCCATCCGGAAGGGCCTCGCGGACGGCGTCCTCGACCGCCTGCCGATGTTCGACCGGGTCACGCCGGACGGCGTGGAGTGGGCGGACGGCCGGCACGTCGACGCCGACGTCATCCTGTGGGCGACCGGCTTCCGCGCCGCGATCGACCACCTCGCGCCGCTACGGCTGCGTGAGCCGGGCGGCGGCATCCGCGTCGAGGGCACCCGGGCCGTGGCCGACCCGCGGATCCATCTGGTCGGCTACGGCCCGTCGGCCAGCACCATCGGCGCCAACCGGGCGGGCCGGGCGGCCGTACGGGACATCCGGAGACTGACGGCCGAGACAGCCGAGACGGCCGAGACGGCCGAGCAGACCGAGGAGCCCGCCGTCGCGTGACGTCCCGCCGCACCGGACCGACACGGACCGACCCGGACGACCCGGGCCGGGCTCACTTCGACGGGGAGGTCTTCTTCTGCGCGGCGTTGAACTCGGCCACGTTGCGCTGGTGTTCGGCGTAGTCGGCCGTGAAGCGGGTGTCGCCGGGCCTGACCGTGACGAAGTACAGCCAGTCGCCCGGCGTCGGGCTGATCGCGGCGCGCATCGCGTCCTCGCCCGGGTTGTCGATCGGCGTCGGCGGCAGGCCCATGCGCTGGTAGGAGTTGTAGGGGCTGCTCAGCTTCGTGTCGGCGGAGGTGGTCTTCAGAGTGGCGCGTTTCAGGGCGTAGTTGAGGGTGGAGTCCATCTGCAGCGGCATGCCGCGTTCGAGCCGGTTGAAGACGACGCGCGCCACCTTGCCCATGTCGTCCTTGGAGGCGGCCTCGGCCTGCACGATGCTCGCGACGGTGACCGCCTGGTAGACGTTCATCGCGTTGCGCTGGGCGCCGGCCGCCGTGGGGGCACGGTTGAACTTCTTGTCGGCGGTCTGCGCCATGGCCGTCAGCAGGGACTCGGGGGTCGCCTTCGCGGGGACGGGATAGGTCGCCGGGAAGAGGTAGCCCTCGGGGTTGCCCTCGGCGTCCTTCGGCAGCTTCAGATGGGCCTTGGCCAATGACTTCCTGGTGCTGCCGGCGGGCAGGTCCAGGGTCTTGTCGACGGCGGCGTAGATCTGGCTCGCGCGCCAGCCCTCCGGGATCACCAGGGACGCGGGCCGGGCGACCTCGGCGCTCCGGATCATCCACAGCGGCACCGCCACGACGGTGCCGGCCACGACGGCCCCGGTCACGACGAGGACGAGCTTGCCCCGCCGCGTCAGTCGAATCGTGCTCCGTGGCGGAGTGTTCTTCTGCATGCGGGCACGGTAACCCGCATAACGTCACAATCCCGGCATATGTTCAGCTCGTCGGCTCCAGTTGGGTATCCCGGCGTACCAGGGCCGCGTAGCGCCCGTCCTGCTCCAGCAGTTCTTCGTGCGTGCCCCGTTCGGCGACGCTGCCGGAGTCGAGGACCACGATCTGGTCGGCACCGCGGACGGTGGACAGCCGGTGGGCGATGGTGAGCGTGGTGCGGTCGGCCGACAGGGCGTCGATCGCGGCCTGCACGGCGGCCTCGGTGCGGTTGTCCAGGGCGCTGGTCGCCTCGTCCAGGATCAGCACGGGCGGATCGCGCAGGATGGTGCGGGCGATGGCCAGGCGCTGCTTCTCACCGCCGGAGAAGCGGTGGCCGCGCTCGCCGACGACCGTGTCGTAGCCGTCCGGCAGGGACGCGATGTGGTCGTGGATCTGGGCCGCCTTCGCCGCCGTGCGCAGCTCCTCGTCGGTGGCGTCCGGCTTGGCGAAGCGCAGGTTCTCGGCGACCGAGGCATGGAAGAGGTACGTCTCCTGGGAGACGACGCCGACCGCGCGGGCCAGGGTGTCGAAGTCCAGGTCGCGCACGTCGACGCCGTCGAGCGTGACGCGGCCGCCGCTGACGTCGTAGAGCCGTGGGACGAGATAGCCGAGCGTCGACTTCCCGGCGCCGGTCGGGCCGACGACCGCGAGGCTGCTGCCAGCGGGGACGGTGACGTCGATGCCGTCGAGGATCGGGCCCCTGTTGTCGTCGTCGCTGCCGTCGTAGCGGAACTCGACGTCCTCGAAGCGGACTTCGCCCTTGATCTGGTCGAGGTGGACGGGGTTGTCCCGTTCGGTGATGTCGATCGGCAGGTCGAGGTATTCGAAGATGCGCTGGAAGAGGGCGAGCGAGGTCTGGATCTGCACGCCGGTCGACAGCAGGCTGACGGCGGGGCGGAACAGGCCCTGCTGGAGCGAGACGAAGGCGACGATCGTGCCGATCGAGACCTGCGGACCGCCCAGCTGGAGGGCGATGCCCGCGGTCCAGTAGATGACGGCCGGCATGGCGGCCATGACGATCGTGATGACGGCCATGCGCCAGCGGCCGGCCATGTTCGAGCGCACCTCGAGGTCGACCAGGCCCTCGGACTCCTCGGAGAAGGACTGCGTGAGGGAGCCGGAGCGGCCCATGGTGCGGCCGAGCAGGATGCCGCTGACGGAGAGCGACTCGGTGACGGTCGCGGCCATCGCGGCCATCTGCTTCTGCCGCTGGGTGGTGATCTTCTTGCGTTCGTTGCCGACGCGGCGGCTGACCCACACGAAGACCGGCAGCAGCAGCAAGGAGACGACGGTCAGCCGCCAGTCGAGCGCGATCATCGCGACGATGGTGGCGACCACGCTGGTCACGTTGGAGACCAGGGAGGTGGCGGTGGAGGTGACGGTGGCCTGCATGCCGCCGATGTCGTTGGCGATGCGGGACTGGACCTCGCCGGTGCGCGTGCGCGTGAAGAACGCGAGGGACATGCGCTGGAGCCGGCCGTAGACGGCGGTGCGCAGGTCGTGCATGACGCGCTGCCCGACGGTGGTCGAGATCAGGGTCTGCAGGACGCCGAAGACACTGGTGAGGACGGCGCTGAGGATCATGCCCAGCGCGAGCAGGCTGAGCAGGCCGGTGCGGCCGTGGGGAATCGCGACGTCGAGGATCGCCCGCAGCAGGAAGGGCGTGGCGACGGACACCAGCGACGAGGCGCCGACCAGCAGGCCGACGACGGCGAGGCGTCCGCGGTAGGGACGGAAGAGGCGCAGAATGCGGCGCACCTGCCGGGGCTGCTCCTTGGCGTCGGCCGGCGGTGTCCAGCGGGGTTCACGGTCGGGGTGCATGGGCTCCTACGGGTTCGGGATCGTCGGGATCGAGGAACATCGAAGAACATCGAGGAACATCGGAGAACCTCGAAGAACGACGAGCCGGCGCGGGTCCGGCGCCGACTGAGGGACCTTAGCTCATTGTTACCTATGCTCACAATGAAATAGGTCCTGATATTGTTCCCGCATGACCACCCCGGACACCGACAGCCTGCTCGCCGAGCAACTGCTGCGGTTCACCCGCCGCATGCACCGCGTCCAGAAGCGCCACATCGAACGGGCGGGTCTGGGTGTCACCCCGGCGCAGTCCCGGCTGCTGCGCACGCTGGCGCACTACGACGAGCCGCCCCGCATGGCGGACCTCGCCGAGCGCCTGGAGGTGGTCCCCCGCGCCGTGACCACGCTGGTGGACGGGCTGGAGGCGAGCGGCAAGGTGCGCCGCGCGCCCGACCCGACCAACCGCCGGGTGATCCGCATCGAGCTCACCGAGGACGGCCGTACGGCGCTGCGCGCACTGCGCGAGGCGCGCCGCTCGGCCGCCGCCGAGGTGCTCGCGCCGCTCACGGACGAGCAGCGCGAGGTCCTCGGCGGACTGCTGGACACGCTGGTGGACAGGGACGTGCCGGTGCCCGGCCACCGCTGCTGACCGGCCGCGCGGCCCGTTCGGCAGCGGTCGCGGTCCCCCGTGAGCACACCCCGCACGGTGGGGAGCGTGCGGTCGCAGCAGCCGGCCGATCCGTACAGCCGGTGGCGCTCGCCGGTGGCGCCGGACGCGTGCCGCCGCTCGCGCGGCACGCCCGTCGTGCACGCGGCGTCCCCGCCGACGGTGTCGTCCAGCCGCGACCAGCAATTCCGCCGGCCGCCGCGCGTCTCGACGGCCGTGGCACGGTCGCCCGGAGTCAGCACGGTCCGCAGCCGGGCGTCGTCGCCGAGCGTGATGGTGGCGTGTTCCACGGCCGGTCGGCGGCCGGCGCAATGAGGCGTCCACCGGTTCGCCGGGCAGACGGAACTGCCGAAACGCGCCCTAGAAGGCTCATGAAGATCTTGGGGTTCTGGCCCCGCCGCGTGAGCGGCGGGGCCAGACTCGTTTCGTGGTGATGGGGGAATGGGCCGGGGAG
>NZ_JBIWOE010000022.1:99307-147476 GCF_044767585.1 Streptomyces sp. NPDC101225 | reverse complement strand
CCGGCAGGCCGACGATTCCCCAGAAGGACAGCCGAAGCGTCAGTCACTCGGAGAGTCAGACCCCCGAGCGGTGCCATGGTCAATCCTCACTGTCACTCGGTGGGAGTGGTCTCCTCCCTGATCACCTGCTGGGCCACCCTGAAGGCGCCGCCGGCCGCCGGGATGCCGCAGTAGACGGCCGCCTGCAGCAGGACTTCCTTGATCTCGGCGGGAGTCAGGCCGTTGCGCAGGGCGGCGCGGACGTGCGAGGCGAGCTGGTCGGTGTGGCCGCCCGCGACCAGGGCGGTGAGCGTCACGCAGCTGCGGGACCGCCGGTCGAGGCCGGGACGGTCCCAGATCTCGCCCCAGGCGTACCGCGTGACGAGCTCCTGGAAGTCCCCGGAGAACTCGTCCGCCTGCGCCAGCGTCCGGTCGACGTGCGCGTCGCCGAGCACCTCGCGGCGCACCTTGATCCCGGTGTCGTAGGGGTCCGGCCGGCCCGACAGCTGCCCGGGCACGGTCACCGGGGGCGCGATCTCGGCGACGGGCGCGGGATGCGGAGGCGTGGCGGCCAGCACCCGCTTGAGCGGCGGGGCGGGGATGGCCATCTGACCGGTGTCCGAGTCGAAGGCGGCCTTCCAGGGCGAGGAGAAGTGCCGGACCAGCAGGTCGCGGACGGCGGCCGGCTGCTCGACGGGGACCAGGTGGGAGGCGCCGGGGACGACGGCGAGGCGGGCGTCGGGGACGCCGGCCACCAGGGTCCGGGCCTCCGCGGGGCCGGTCACCCGGTCCTCGGAGCCGACCAGGACGAGGGTCGGCACCCCGGCACCGCCGAGTTCCGCCCGCACGTCGAACGAGGCCAGCGCCTCGCAGGCGGCGATGTAACAGCCGGGGTCGGTGGTGCGCACCATCTGCACGGCCCAGTCGGTGATCGCGGGCTGCGCGGCGGCGAAACCGTGGGTGAACCAGCGGTCGGGAGAGCTGCGGGCGATGGGGTCGAGGCCGTTCGTGCGCACGATCACCCCGCGCCCGCGGAACTCGTCCGCCGTGCCGAAGCGCGGCGAGGCGGCGATCAGCGCCAGCGAGGCGATCCGGTCGGGGTGGCGCAGCGCCAGTTCGAGGCCGACCGCGCCGCCGAGCGCGCAGCCCGCGTAGCCGAAGCGGTGGACGCCGACCGCGTCCAGCGTCGCCAGCAGCCGGGCGGTGAGGCCGCCGACCGAGCCGACCGGGTACGCGGGCGCCCCGCCGTGGCCGGGAAGGTCGAAACGGAAGACGCGCCAGTGCTGCGTCAGCTCGGGCACCTGACGGTCCCACATGTGCCAGGTCGTACCGAGCGAGGGACCGAGGATGAGGACCGGGGCGTCTTCCGGGCCGTCGAAGCGGTACTGGAGGGCAGGGGTCTTCGTCTCGTTCACCGCTCCACGCTAACCGCCCTTTCCGGGCCTGCGGATATGGGGCCCCGGGCCCTTACACCTGACTCCCGCGGATCATCGACGAACCCTCACGCCTCCTTCACCGGTGGTCCTCGGGTCCTCGTCCGCCGCAGCTCCCGCAGCGCCTCGTCCGTCGCGGCCGGTGCCCTGCCCGCCCGTCAGCCCTCCGGCGACGCACCGAGGCCGGTCAGGGCGCCGACCGGATCGAGGTCGGGGGTGCCGCGGGGCCACCAGTCGTCGCGGCCGGGCTCCGATTCGTACGCGTACCACAACCCGTCCCGTCCCAGGCGGAGTTGGACATGGCCGCGAGGGTGGGTGAGGTGGTTGCGCCAGGGGCGGAAGGCCGGCAGGTCGGCGGCCAGGAGGAGCGGGCGGGCGCGGTCGAAGCGTCCGGCCGGCGGGTCCCAGGACTCCTCCAGCACGGCGAGGCCTTCGATGCCGCCCTGCCGCCAGGCCGCGACCGCGCGGGCCAGTTCGGCGGGGGCGCGGCCCGCGGCGGAGGCGAGCGAGGCGTAGAGCGAACGGGAGCCCGCGGTGAGGCCCGAGCCGGGCCGGGCGGCGGCCAGCCGGACCGCGTCCTGCCACAGCGTCAGCTCCGCCACCGGGTCGCGGCCGGTGGTGAGCAGGGCGTGGGCGCGCGCGGCGGCGTCGGTCGCCAGCTGGTCCAGCGCGAACGGGTCGGGGCCGCCCGGCGCGGCCGGGTAGACCGGGGGCTGCTCGGGGTGCGCGGGCGCCGGCAACGGCGCCGGGAGCGCGGGCGGACGGTCGCGGGCGAGGACGTCCGTGGCGCGTACGCCCGGGAGCGGCGCCGCCGGCTGTTCGCGGGCGGCGCGGGCCGCGCGCGTGGCGTTCAGGCGGGAGAGGGCGTCGAGCAGTTCGCGCTCGCCGCGCCCGCGCAGCAGGAGCAGCACGAAGGGGTCGGCGTCGAGCAGGCGGGCCGACTGGTAGCAGAGCGCGGCGGCATGTTTGCAGGGGTGGCCGCGGTCGGGGCAGCTGCAGTGGGGGTCGAGGTCACGCGGTCCCGGCAGCAGCGGCACCCCGCAGTCGGCGAGGGACTGGGGCAGCTCCTTGTCGAGCAGCGCCGCGATGTGCCCCGGACGCTCGGCGGCGGCGTCCAGGAACCGCGCCCAGTCCGCGTCGTCCAGCGTGCGCAGCCGCACCTGCACGCGGTACGGGCGCGGGCGGCTGCCCTGCACGTAGGCGAGCACGAGTCCGGGCGTCACGGTGATGGCGTCCACATGGCCCTGCTCGGCGTAACTCCGGCCCCGCGCCAGCCGCTTGGCGTCCAGCGCGCCCTCCTCCAGCGCCGTGACCCAGGCGTTGCCCCACCAGGTCCCGGCGAACCGGGCGCCGGCCGGGGAGGCCGGGCCGCGGGAGGGGAACGCCGGGAACGTACGGCGCAGCTCGCCGTCGCGGCCGGGGGCGGCCATGGACGCGGCGCGCGCGGGCGCGGGATCGGGTTGGGGGTCGGGGTGAGGGTCGGGATCGGGATCGGGTTGGGGGTCGGGGTGGGGGGCGGGATCGGGATCGGGTTGGGGGTCGGGGTGGGGGGCGGGATCGGGATCGGGTTGGGGGTCGGGGTGGGGGGCGGGATCGGGGTTGGGGGTGGGGATGGGGTCGGGGTCGGGATCGGGGTGAGGGTCGGGCCGCTGTGCCTCGCCGACGGGGGCGGGCGGGCCGCCGGGGCCGGCTTCCCGCGGGGGGCGCCCCTCGTCCTCGTCCGCCCGGCCCGGTCCGGCCGCCGCGTCGGGCATGCGCAAGGCGTCGGCCACCAACTCCCGCATGTCACGCGCCTGGAGGCCGGGTGCACGACGGCGGGCAGCGCCACGGGCCTCGTCCGGCGCCGGGCGCCGCGGCCGGCGCCCGGCCTCCTCCCGCGCCCGCAGCGACTCCGCGCGCGCGGCCCGCAACGCCTCGCGCGCGGCGTCGCCGGGACGCGCCGCGGCAGGGCCGGACTCCCGCGGCCGGGGCTCCTCCGCCGGCGCCGGGACCTCCTCGTCCGGCGGTTCGCCCGGCGTCGGCGCAGCGGCCGTCCGGCGCAGGGCCGCGCGGGCGGCATCACCGGGCCGCGGCCCGGGGCGGTCGGGCAGCCCGGTTTCCTCGCGCACGTCGGCGGCGCCGGGCGCGGCGGACGCGTCGCGTACATCGGAAGCCGCGGACGCGGCCGAAGCGGCGCGCACGTCGGAAGCCGCGGACGTGGCCCGAGCGGCGGCCCGCACGTCGGAAGTCGCGGGCGCCTGGGCCGCGTCGGGGGCCGGCTCCGGCGGGGCGGCCCCCTCCCGTTCCCGCGCCTCCCGCAGCGCCCGGCGTGCCTCGTCGGCCGGACCCGGAGTCATGCCGGTCTCCTCAGGGACACCAGGTCGGCGAGCTCACGGTCGGTCAGCTCCGTGAGGGCCGACTCGCCGGAGCCGAGGACGGCGTCGGCCAGGGCGCGCTTGGCCTCGAGCATCTCGGCGATACGGTCCTCGACCGTGCCCTCGGTGATGAGCCGGTGGACCTGCACCGGCTGGGTCTGGCCGATGCGGTAGGCGCGGTCGGTGGCCTGTTCCTCGACGGCCGGGTTCCACCAGCGGTCGAAGTGGACGACATGGCCCGCGCGGGTGAGGTTCAGGCCGGTGCCGGCCGCCTTCAGGGAGAGCACCAGCACCGGTGTCGCCCCGCTCTGGAAGCGGTCCACCATGCGCTCGCGCTCCGGAACCGGTGTGCCGCCGTGCAGCAGGTCCACCGGGACGGCGCGGGAGGCGAGATGGGCGGTGATCAGCCGGGCCATGCCGACGTACTGCGTGAAGACGAGCGCCGAGCCGTCCTCCGCCAGGAGCGTGTCCAACAGCTCGTCGAGCAGCGCCAGTTTGCCCGAGCGGGCGAGCAGGCGGCCGTCGGCCGCGGCCTCCTCCTTCAGATAGAGCGCCGGGTGGTCGCAGATCTGCTTCAGCGCGCCGAGCAGCTTCAGCACCAGGCCCCGGCGCGCGATGCCCTCCGAGGTCTCGATGGCGTACATCGACTCCCGCACCACCGCCTCGTACAGCGCGGCCTGTTCGCGGGTGAGCGGCACCGGGTGGTCCGTCTCCGTCTTGGGCGGCAGCTCGGGCACGATGCCGGGGTCGGACTTCTTGCGGCGCAGCAGGAAGGGTCGGACCAGACGGGCCAGCCGGAGCACGGCCTCCTCGTCCTCGCCGTTCTCCACCGCGCGCGCGTGCCGGGCACGGAACGACTTCAGCGGGCCCAGGAGGCCGGGGGTGGTCCAGTCGAGCAGGGCCCACAGCTCGGAGAGGTTGTTCTCCACGGGGGTGCCGGTGAGCGCCACCCGCGCCGGGGACGGGATCGTGCGCAGGGCCTTCGCCGTCGCCGAGTAGGGGTTCTTCACGTGCTGGGCCTCGTCGGCGACGACCAGGCCCCAGTGCCGCTCGGCCAGGCGCGGCGCGGTGGTCCGCATCGTGCCGTACGTCGTCAGGACGAAGCCGCCGGTCAGGTCCTCCAGGGTGCGGTCCGGGCCGTGGAAGCGGCGGACGGGGACGCCGGGTGCGAAGCGGCCGATCTCCCGCTGCCAGTTGCCGAGCAGGGAGGCGGGGCAGACCACCAGGGTCGGTTCGCGGCGGGCGCGCTCCAGGTGCAGCGCGATGACGGTGATGGTCTTGCCGAGGCCCATGTCGTCGGCGAGGCAGCCGCCGAGCCCCAGCGAGGTCATCAGGTCCAGCCAGGCCAGGCCCCGGAGCTGGTAGTCGCGCAGGGTCGCCCGCAGGCCGGGCGGGGGCTCGGCAGGGGCGATTCCCGCGGTGATCCGGTCGCGCAGAGCGGCCAGGGCGCCGACCGGGACCGCCTCGACCGCCTCCCCGTCCACCTCCGCGCTGCCGCTGAGCGCGACCGAGAGCGCGTCCACCGGGTCGAGCAGACCCAGCTCCCGCTTGCGGGCCTTGCGGACCAGAGCGGGGTCGACCAGCACCCAGCGGTCCCGCAGCCGCACGACCGGACGGTGGGCCTCCGCGAGGGAGTCCATCTCGGCCTCGCTGAGCGGATCGCCGCCGATCGCCAGCTGCCAGCGGAACTGCAGGAGTTCCTCGCTGTCGAAGAAGGCGGTGCCGTCCGTCGCGGAGCCCGGCGCGGGCCGTACCACCGCGGTCGCGCTCAGGTCCTGGGCCAGGTCGCGGGGCCAGTGCACCGCGACCCCGGCGGCGGCGAGGCGGGTCGCCGCGACGCCGAGCAGCTCGCCCAGCTCCTCGTCGTACAATGGCAGGACGTCGGGCACGTCCTGCTCGGAGAGCCGGTCCAGCGGCGGCCAGATCCGTGCCGCGCGCCGCACGGCGAGGGCCGCGTCGACGCGGGCGCGGGGACCGAACGCCGCGTCCGCCTCGCCCGCCCACAGGGCCGCGGCGTCGGCGACCAGGGTGGGGTCGGCGAGGCTGTGCACCTGGACGATCGCGGCGCCCGCGGTGCGCACTCCCTCGCCCCGGTCGAACAGCTCGTAGGCCGACAGGTCGAGCCGGAGCGAGACGCGCACGCCCGCGTCCATGCCGGCGGCGACCTCCGCGGCCCAGTCCTGCGCGCCGGGCAGCCGCTGCGGGCGGCGGTCCGCGAAGGGCCGGCCGGACGCGTGCGGGGCGGCGGGGGTGCGCGGGAGGGTGTCCGCGACCGCGTCCAGGAAGGCACGCATCAGCGCCTCCGGCTCGGGCAGCCGGAGCGGTCCCGGCCCGGGCAGCGGCACCGCGTGGCCCTCGTACGGAAGGGCCGCGGCGACGGCGCGGACATGCGCGATGTCGTCCGGGTCCAGGGGGCCGGCCCGCCAGGCGTCGTGGCCGGTGGCCGTCAGTCCGGGCAGCAGGCGTCCCCGGGCGGTGAGCCGCAGCGCGTGCAGGGCCGCCGCGCCCCAGCAGGCGGTGGCGGGGTGGGCGGCGGGGTCGCGCCGGGCGCGGACGAGGAGCGGCAGGGCCTCGCCGACCGGGAGGGACAGCGCGGGGGTGGTCCTGCGCCGCACCCCCGAGCCGTGCGGCCGCACGACGGTGAGCTCGCCGTCCCCGGCGGGCAGCGGGCCGCCGTCGGGGTCCCAGAAGGCGAACCGGCCGTCCCTCGGCAGCGGCGCGGGCAGGAAGACGGCCGCGAGCCGGACGGGCACGGACACCTCCGCGCTCCGCCCGCGCCCGGCCACCGCAGCCGTGTCGCCCATACGACCTGTCACCTCCCGCCCGTCGCATCGGACCAGACGTCTTCGACTCTACGGGCGGGGTCCGACAATCGGCTCCGGCGACGGTGCCGGGGCGGGCCCGCTCAGGGAACCGTGCGGGAGACGACGTAGAAGAACGGGTTGTTCCTGTCCGCCAGGCTCACCATGACGTCCTGGGTGGGCTTCGGCGCCTTCTGCTCGTGGACGAGGCCGTACCAGGGGCCCGGGGTGGTGAACCTCCAGCCGGTGATCTTCTGGTCACGGGCGCTGATGGTGACGGCGCCCTTCCTCAGGTCGGAGCGCGTGACGCCCAGGTCGTTGAGGAAGACGTCCAGGTTGGCCTTCGGCGTCTGGAACTGGACGTAGAGCCGGCTGGTCTTCCAGTTGTTGGTCTCGTAGGCCGCGACCTTGCCCGACGGGTGCGGCATCGGCACCTGGTAGATGCGGCGCTGCACCTTCGACGGCCAGCCCTTGGTGAGGCCGGTCGCGGCGTACTTGGCCTCCTTGTCCTTGCCGCTGTTGCGGCTCTGGTTGGCGGAGATGACCAGGTAGCCGGCCGGGATGCCGATGAGCAGCACGATGATGAGCAGGGTGAGCGCCCGGCGGCGGATGCGGTGACGGCGGTCCTCGGGCCGCCGGGGCGGTTCTCCCGAGGAGACCGGCTGGTACGGCAGGGAGGGCGTCATGCGCTGTCCCGCTGGGACCGTCGGGCCTCCGTGTAGCGCGCGTAGCGCTCGTGCCGCTCGACCCGGCGCCGGTTGGCGCGGCGGAAGCGGCGGGCGACCAGGCGGGCCAGGTCGGCGGCGCCCACCATGCCCGCCTCGGGGCCGAGCTGGGCGCGGACGATACGGGCCTCGGGACGGTAGCCGCGCCCGGTGAGCTGGCGCTTGAACGCGTCGCGCGCGGGAGCGATCAGCAGGTCGTCGGCGGCGGACACCCCGCCGCCGATGACGAAGCAGGACGGGTCGAGTGCCGCGGCGAGGTTGGCGATGCCGACGCCGAGCCACTGGCCGATGTCCTGCAGCAGCTCTATGCACATCGCGTCGCCCTCGCGGGCCAGCTCGGTGATCATCGGGCCGGTGATGTCGCCGATCTGCCCCTTGACGTGCTCGATGATCCCGTAGGCCACCGGGGAGTCGGCGGCGGCCAGCTCCTTGGCCTCGCGGACCAGCGCGTTGCCGGAGCTGTACTGCTCCCAGCAGCCGCGGTTGCCGCACGGGCAACGGTGTCCGCCGGGCACGACCTGCATGTGGCCGAACTCGCCGGCGACGCCGTACTTGCCCCGCTTGACCTGGCCGTCCTCCAGGATCGCGCCGCCGATGCCGGTACCCAGCGTGATCATGACCAGGTGGTCCTCGCCGCGGCCGGCGCCGAAGCGCCACTCGGCCCAGGCGGCGGAGTTGGCGTCGTTGTCCACCAGGACGGGCACGGCGAGCCGGCCCGCGAGGCGGTCGCGCAGCGGTTCGTTGCGCCAGGACAGGTGGGGGGCGAACAGGACGCGGTTGCGGTCGGCGTCGACCCAGCCGGCCGCGCCGATGCCCACCGCGTGGACGTCGTGCCGGTCGGACAGGTCCAGCACCAGCTCGACGATGGTGTCCTCGACGACCTTGGGGCTCTTGGACTTGTCCGGCGTCTCCGTGCGGACCTTCTCCAGGATGTTGCCGTCGGCGTCCACGACGCCGGCCATCACCTTGGTGCCGCCGATGTCGATGCCCACCGTCGGCACACGCGGTGCGCTCAGGTGGGAGCGGCGCTCCCTCGTGCCGACCGTGCGCAGGGCCGTGGCGCGGCGGGAGCCTATGGGGGCGGTGAAGTTGCCGTAGGTGCTCATCAAGGCCCGATTCTGCCGCACGCTCACGCTGTGTGCCGAACGGGGCAGCTTACGGGGCGGTGGAGGGGTGCGCGATCGGTGCCGGACGCGGGGCGTCCCGGGCTGATCGCACGGTTTCCCGCGTCCCCGGGCGGAGGGTGTTGCATTGTCCGCACATTGTGGCGAACCGCGCGCCGTGCGGCCGTGCGGCCGTCAGGGCCTGACGAGCAGCTGGAACTCGAAGGAGTAGCGCGACGGGCGGTAGGTGTGCGTGCCGTACTCGACCGCGCGGCCGGTGTCGTCGAAGGTGACGCGCTGCATGGTGAGCAGCGGGGCGCCCTCGGGCTCGGCGAGGCGCTCGGCCTCGGCGGCGGTCGCGGCGCGGGCGCCGATGGTCTGGCGGGCGCTGTGCAGGGTGATGCCGACGGCGCGCATCATCCGGTACAGGCCGGTGGCCTCCAGCTGCCCGGTGTCCAGGTCGAGCAGGCCGGGCGGGATGAAGTTGCACAGGTGGGCCATCGGCTCGCCGTGGGCGAGGCGCAGCCGCTCGACGCGGTGCACGTCGCCGTCCTCGGCGATGTTCAGGGCGGCCGCGACCTCGGCGGTCGCCGGGACGACCGTGTTGACGAGGACCCTGGTCGCGGGGCGCTGCCCGGCCGCCTCCAGGTCGTCGTAGAGGCTGGAGAGCTCCAGGGGGCGCTTGACCTGGCTGTGCACGACCTGCGTGCCGACGCCGCGGCGGCGCACCAGGAGGCCCTTGTCGACGAGCGACTGGATGGCCTGGCGGACGGTGGGCCGGGACAGGCCGAGCCGGGCGGCCAGCTCGATCTCGTTGCCCAGCAGGCTGCCGGGCGTGAGCGTGCCGTGCTCGATCGCGGCCTCCAGCTGCTGGGAGAGCTGGAAGTACAACGGCACCGGAGAGCTCCGGTCCACACTGAGCTCGAGCGACACGGTGGGGTCCACTTCTGGTTTCGGCACGGGGCGAGCGTAGCTCCACGCGTTGTTGACGGGAAGTTGTGTAGTTCGATTGTCCTGACATATGCATTGACAGCGTACGCACGGAACCCTCACTTTGTTTCCATGCGCATCGGGGTCATCGGTACGGGGCGGATCGGCGCCATTCATGCGAACACCCTCAGCCGCCATCGGGACGTGGGGTCCCTGATCCTCACGGACGTCGATCCGGCGCGGGCCCAGGAGCTGGCCCGCCGGCTCGGGGAGACGGCGGCACCGGGGGTGGACGAGATCTTCCGCTGGGGCGTGGACGCCGTGGTGATCACCACCGCCACCGCGGCCCACGCCGAACTGATCGGTCGGGCAGCACGGTCGGGTCTCCCGGTGTTCTGCGAGAAGCCCATCGCGCTCGATCTGCCGGGCACGCTGAACGCCATCGGCGAGGTCGAGGCGGCCGGGACGGTCCTGCAGATGGGGTTCCAGCGCCGCTTCGACACGGGCTACCGGGGTGCCCGGGAGGCGGTACTCTCCGGCCGGCTCGGGCGGCTGCACACCGTACGGGCGCTCACGTCCGACCGGAGCGCTCCCCCGCCCGCGTGGCTGCCGCTCTCCGGCGGGCTGTACCGGGACACGCTGATCCACGACTTCGACGCGCTGCGCTGGGTGACCGGGCGCGAGGTCGTCGACGTGTACGCGGCCGGGTCCGACGCGGGGCCCGCGATGTTCCGCGAGGCGGGCGACGTGGACACCGGCGCCGCGCTCCTCACGCTCGACGACGGCACGCTCGCCACCGCCACGGCGACGCGGCTGAACGGCGCCGGATACGACGTCCGCATGGAACTGGCCGGGGAACTCGACCAGATCGTGGTGGGCCTGGACGACCGCACGCCGATCGCCTCCACCGAACCGACCGGGCCGCCCGCCGCGGACAAGCCGTGGACCGGCTTCCTGGAGCGCTTCGGGCCCGCCTACGAGGCCGAGCTGGCGGCCTTCGTCGAGGTCGTGACGGGGCTGCGGGCCAATCCGTGCGACGGCCGCGAGGCGCTGCAGGCACTGCGGATCGCCGAGGCCTGCGAGATCTCCCGACGGGAGCGCAGAGCGGTGGCCCTCGCGGAGATCCCGGGGCGCGCCGAGAGCGCGTTCAGGTGAGCAGGCGCACGGCGGGAGCGGTGGTGTCCGTGGCCATCAGCGCGTCGCAGTGGGCGCAGCGCAGCGCGCAGGGCCGGACCAGGTTGGTCTGGACGCTGTTCCTGCCGGACTCCTTGGTCTTCGGGCAGAGGTAGCCGAGGTGCAGGCGCACCCAGGGGTGGCTGGTGGGCGCCTGGCCGCTCCGGCCGTCGCGCGCGTCCTCGAAGGGCGACCACCAGAAGTCGACGAGGGCCCGCAGCGCCAGCCGGTCCTTGCCGGACGTCGTGTCGTACGCGGCGATCCGGCCCGCCGTGTAGTGGCGCTGGAAACCGCTGCGGCTGCCCGAGCACAGGGCCCGCTCCGCGCCGCGCTCGTAGACCGTGGTGCGGCCGGTCCGCTCGCAGATGAAGCAGTCCACGCTGAACTCCAGCTTGGAACGCCAGTGCAGGCTGTGGACGTGGTCGCCGCCGAACTCTCCGGTCAGCTCGGCGGTGATCTCCGCGGTACGCAGCACGTCTGTCCCCCCCTCGAACACGTCCGGACGAAGGTGTTCTAGCAGCGCACCGGCCGTCCGCGCACCCCTAGGGCGTGTTCGTCCCCGGTTCCTCCAGCAGGCCCGCGTCGTAGGCCAGCAGGGCGATCTGCACACGGTTGTTGAGGTCGAGCTTGGCCAGGGTGCGGGAGACGTGGGTCTTGACGGTGGCGACGCTCATGAACAGCGCGGCGGCGATCTCGGCATTGGACAGGCCGCGGCCGACCGCGACGGCGACCTCGCGCTCGCGGTCGTTCAGGGCGCCGATGCGCACGCGCGCGTGGGTGCGCCGGGTGTCGGCGGCGCCGCCCACCGCGTGCTCCACCAGCTGGCGTGTCACGCTGGGCGACAGCACGGGGTCGCCCACCGCGACCCGGCGCACCGCGTCGACGATCTCGGCCGGCGGCGTGTCCTTGAGGACGAAACCGGCGGCGCCGGCGCGCAGGGCGCGCAGCACCTGCTCGTCGGCGTGGAAGGTGGTGAGGACCACGACCTGGGGAGCGTCCTTGCGGCCCCGCAGCCGCTCGGTCGCCGTGAGGCCGTCCACCGACGGCATCCGGATGTCCATGAGGACCACGTCCGGGCGGGTGCGGTCGACCAGTGCCTCGACCTCGGTGCCGTCGGCGGCCTCTCCGACGATCTCGATGTCGGCGGCCCCGCCCATCATCAGGGACAGGCCCGCCCGCACCAGGGGATCGTCGTCCACGAGGAGCACTCTGATCGCAGTCATGGGCCTTACGTAATCACGGCGGGCGGGCGCGCCGTGCGGGGGTCGCGTCATCACCACGGCAGCCAGGCCCGCACGCGGAACCCCCCGTCCGCCTCCGGCCCGTGCTCCAGCCGGCCGCCGGCCAGTGTGGCCCGTTCGGTGAGCCCGATCAGGCCCTGCCCGGAGCCGGGGACGGCGGGGACGTCGCCCTCGGGAGCGGGATTGCGCACGTCCACCACCAGCCCGTCGCCCGGGCCGCCGGTGACGGCGACGGCGACCTCCGTGCCGGGGGCGTGCTTACGGGCGTTGGTCAGGGCCTCCTGGGCGACGCGGTAGGCGGTGCGGCCGACGGAGGAGGGGACGTCGGCGGGGTCGCGGACGCGGCTGGCGAGGGTCACCTTCATGCCGGCCTCGCGGCACTCGGCGACCAGTGCGTCCAGCGCGGCGAGCGTCGGCTGGGGGCGGCCCGCGTCGTCGGGTTCGCCCGCGCGCAGGACGCCGATGATCTCGCGCAGGTCCTGCAGGGCCTCGTGGGCGCTCTCCCGGATGACGCCGGCCGCCCGCGCGATCTCCTCCCGGGGCGCGTCGGGCCGGAACTCCAGGGCGCCCGCGTGCACGCTCAGCAGGGTCAGGCGGTGCGCGAGCACGTCGTGCATCTCGCGGGCGATGGCCTCGCGGGCCAGCCGCTGCGCCTGCTCGGCGCGCAGCCGCGCCTCCGTCTCGGCCCGCCGGGCGCGTTCGCGCAGGCTCAGCATGAGCTGGCGCTTGGAGCGGACGAACATGCCCCAGCCGATGACGGCGAGGGTGGCGAGCTCGGTGAAGGCGACGGCTCCCGCGTAGGGCAGGTCGGGGTCCGGGCGCAGCCAGAACAGCAGCGGGATCTGCGCGATCGCGATGCCGCCGATCCAGGCGACGTAGCGGAAGGGCCGGTGGACGGCGAGGGTGAACAGGACGACGGCGCCGGCGCCGCCCGCCGTGTTCGACACCAGGCCGACGGGGATCATCGCGATGGCGAGGCCGAGCGGCCAGCGGCGGCGCAGCCACACCGCGGCACAGGCCAGCACACCGAGCAGCTGGTCGACGACGGCGAGGGCGTGCGGGGTGTGGGGGTCGCCGCTCAGGGTGTCGGCGGCCGCGAGGCCGAGCGCGACGGCGAGCAGGAAGCAGGTGAAGTCGACGGCCCAGTCACGCGCGGTGCGCCGCGGCCGGCGTCCGGTCCGCTCCGCGTCGGGGTCGAGCTCGTGCAGCAGGGCCGAGGGGAACAGCCATCTGCGCCCGATGACCCCCGCCACGGCCGGCGTCGCCTTGTCCTTGCCCACGGTCGACAAATCTACGCAGGAATGCCCGGCCTCACCGCCCCGGACGGGGCATCGCCGACCAAAGTCGCACCACCGGAGACTTTCGGTGCGGGCGGGCCTCCGGCCGGTCGCCGTTCCCCGTGCCACGCGACGTGCCGGGCGGGACGCCCTCCCGGTTCGGGAAGACGGTGCCGTCCTGCTCGTACGGGTCGGGGCCGTCCCGCGCGATCAGGTCCAGGGGGTCGTGCGCCCGTGCGGCGACGGCGCCGTGGCAGATGCCGCCGACCGAGGCGGCTTCGTCCAGACCTACGTCCGGACCTCCGACCGGGCCGGAGGCCGGACGCCCGGAAGACGTCGGCGGACCGTGCGGCGGCTCATCCGGAGTGGGTGGAGAACAGTCCGCCCGTGGGGCCCTGCTTGTCGCCGCCCTGGGCCTTCCGCAGGGCGTTGGCGAGGCTCTCGATGGTGAGGGACTGCAGGATCACCCGGCCGCTGCCCTCCAGGGTGGCGAGCGAGAGGCCCTCGCCGCCGAAGACGGCGTTCATGAGCCCCTGGCGGTTGAGGCCGCCGATGCGCTGGACGCCGTACCGGATGCCCTCCTCGAAGGCGACGACGCAGCCCGTGTCGACCTCGATACGGCCGCCGAAGTCGGCCGGGTCGAGGTCGATGAAGTTGCCCGCGCCCGCGATGATCACCGTGCCGCGGCCGGTGAACTTCTCCAGGATGAAGCCCTCGCCGCCGCTCATGCCGGTGCGGCCGCCCTGGAAGGCGATGCCGAAGTCGACGGTGGACTCGGCCGCGACGAAGGCGTCCTTCTCGGCGAACCACGCGCGCGTGCCGTCGAGTTCGAGGGCGCGCATCTCTCCGGGGAGGACGCCCGCGAAGCCGACGGTCCCCTCGCCGCCCTGCGCGCTGAAGTACTGGAAGGCCAGCGACTCGCCGGCGAGCATGCGCTGGCCGGCCTGCATGGCGGTGCCCATGGCCTGCCGGAGCATGCCGCCCATGCCGCCTCCGCCGCCCTGCGCGCGCCCGTCGTTCGACGGGCCCGACAGACGGGTCTCCATGGTCACGTTCGTCGTCTTGAAAAGGAACTTGCCCGCCTCGCAGTACACGCTCTGGCCGGGGTTCAGGTTGACGACCGCCATCTGCATGGCGTTGCCGACGATCTCTTGCTGAAGGGTCACGGGGGGAGAACGCGGAGGGTGGAGCAAAGAGTTCCGTCCCGGCCCGATGCGTTTTGGCCACCCGGTGTGTTCCGGCCACGCGATGTCGGTGTCCGTCCGCCGCCGGTGCTCGCGGGCGGCGGCCGCTGGGATGGGGCCATGACGACGACTCACGGAACACTGCGGGGCAAGGCCGCCCTGGTCACCGGCGCCAGCCGCGGTATCGGGGCGGCGACGGCGGTGCGGCTCGCCCGGGAGGGCGCGGACGTGGCCCTCACCTGTCCGAACGGCCAGGAGGCGGCGCGGGACGTCGTACGGCGGATCGAGGCGCTGGGACGCCGGGCGGTGGCCCTGCGCGCGGACGCCGCGGACGCGGACGAGGCGGCGGGGGTGGCCGGGCGGGCCGCGGAGGCGCTGGGCGGCTCGACGTGCTGGTCAACAACGCGGGCGTGGGTGTGCTCGGCCCGCTGGAGGGGCTCTCGCTCGCCGACGTGGACCGGGTGCTGGCGGTGAACGTCCGCGGCGTGTTCCTGACCTCCCGGGCGGCGGCCGCGCGACTGCCGTCCGGCGGGCGGATCGTGACCGTCGGCACGTGCATGACGCAGCGGGTGCCGGGACCGGGCGGAACGCTCTACGCGACCAGCAAGGCGGCGCTGGTCGGCCTGACGAAGGCGCTCGCGCGTGAGCCCGGGGCCCGAGGGATCACCGCGAACATCGTGCACCCCGGGCCGACGGACACCGACATGAACCCGGCGGACGGACCGTACGCGCCGGACCAGGCGGCGATGACGGCCCTGGGGCGGTTCGGGACGGCCGAGGAGGTGGCGGACACGGTCGCGTACCCGGCGGGGGCGGACCACGTCACCGGGGCGGAGTTCGCGGTCGACGACGGACACGCGGCCTGAACGCACACGCGGGGCGCACCGGCGCGGTCCGTCCGGTGCGCCCCGCGCGTGTGTGCGGGGTCGGCCGCGCGCCCCGCGCGCGTGCGGGTCAGCCGCCCAGTTCCTGGTGTCTGGCCGCGAGAGCTGCCGCGCCGTCCTGCGTCAGAGCGCCGTGCAGGCGCAGGCGGGAGATGCCGCCGTCGGGGTAGATGTCCACGCGCGCGTGCGTGCCGACGGCCGGGGCCGGAAGGACGAAGCGGTGGTTGGTGTCGGGCTGGAGGCGGGTGCGCGGCAGCGCCTCGCGCCACTCGCCGCTCTCGCCGTCCTTCACCGAGACCGACGCCCAGCCCGCGCTGTTGCCCTTCAGGTACGCCGTGTCGATCTCGACGGCGCGGATCTCGGACCGGGCCGCGAGGCCGTAGCGGATCCAGTCGTTGCCCTGGTCGCGCCGGCGGCGGGTCTCCCAGCCGTCGTCCATCTTGCGGGAGCGGCCCGGCTGGATGGTGTTGGTGGCCGGGGAGTAGAAGAGGTCGGAGGCGTCCTCGACCCGGCCGCCGTTCTCCAGGGCGACCACGTCGAACGTGCCGAGGGTCCGCAGCCACTCCGGGTCCGGTACCACCTCGCCGTGCACGCGCAGGCGCGCGATGCCGCCGTCGGGGTGCTGGTTGACCCGCAGGTGGGTGAAGCGCTGCTCGGCCGAGACGGCGAAGCCGTTGGCCGCGTGGCCGCCGACCGGGGTGCGCGGCACCAGCGTCGTCCACTTCACGTCGTCCCCGAGGAGTTCCGCGGGCGAGGGCGAGCCGGGTACGGACGTGGCCTCCGCCGACACCGCCTGCGGGTAGTTGCCGCGGAAGTGGGCCGTGTCGACGACGATCCCCCGGATCACGCCGGGCGCGCCCAGGCGGACCAGCGCCCAGTCGTGGTCCTCGGCGGCCGGCCACGGGTGGCCGGCGCAGGCGCCGCGGCGGCGGCGCGTCTCCCAGCCGTCCATGACCTTGCCCTTGTGCCCGAAGTGCTCGGGGTCGAACGCGGCCGGCTCGGGCACCAGCAGGTTCTCCCGCTGGGCGAAGAACTCGTCGTTGGCGGCGATGACACCGGCGCCGAGCTGCCGGTCGGCGAGGTTGGCGTACTGCGTGAAGGGGAAGTCGGCGGTGCGGTAGTCCGCGTACGGGTCGCCGCCTCCGTAGGGGTTCGCGTCACCGGTGAAACTCGGTATCGCCGTCACGTCGTTCCTTTCGTTCTCGCCGCTGCGGTGCGGGGGGGATCAGGGGGTGCGGGTGAGCAGCCGGCCCTTCGGCGCGGTGAACTCGCCGTCGGCGACGATGCGTTCGCCGCGCAGCCAGGTGGACTTCACGACGCCGTGCAGGGTCTTGCCCGCGTACGCCGTCACGCGGTTGCGGTGCTGCAGGGCCGCCGGGTCGACGGTGAAGGTCTCCTCGGGCGCGAGGACCGCGAAGTCCGCGTCGCGGCCGGCCTCGATGGCTCCCTTGCGGGTGTCCAGGCCCACCAGCTCCGCCGTGCGCGAGGACATCCAGCGGACCACGTCCTCCAGGCCGTGGCCGCGCCTGCGGGCCTCGGTCCACACCGCCGCGAGGCTCAGCTGGAGGCCGGAGATGCCGCCCCAGGCGGTGGCGAAGTCGTGCGTCTTGAGGTCGGCCGTGGAGGGCGAGTGGTCGGTGACCACGCAGTCGACGGTGCCGTCGGCCAGCGCCTGCCACAGCAGGTCCTGGTTGGCGGCCTCGCGGATGGGCGGGCAGCACTTGAACTCGCTCGCGCCGTCCGGGACCTCCTCGGCGGTGAGGGTGAGGTAGTGCGGGCAGGTCTCGACGGTGATGCGTACGCCCTCCGCCCGCGCCCGTGCGATCAGCGGGAGCGCGTCGGACGACGACAGGTGCAGCACGTGCACGCGCGCGTCGAACCGCTTGGCCTGCGCGATCAGTTGGGCGATCGCCGTGTCCTCGGCGTCGCGCGGGCGGCTGGCGAGGAAGTCGGCGTACCTGGGGCCGCCGTGCTGCGGGGCGGCGTCCAGGTGGTGCGGGTCCTCGGCGTGCACGATGAGCAGGCCGCCGAAGGAGGCGATCTCGGCCAGGGACTGCGCGAGCCGGTCCTGGTCGAGGTGCGGGAACTCCTCCACGCCCGACGGGGACAGGAACGCCTTGAAGCCGAAGACGCCGGCCTCGTGCAGCGGGCGCAGGTCCTTGACGTTGTCCGGCAGGGCGCCGCCCCAGAAGCCGACGTCGATGTGTGCCTTGTCGGCGGCGACCTGCCGCTTCGTGCGGAGGTTCTCGACCGTCGTCGTCGGCGGCAGGGAGTTGAGCGGCATGTCCACGAGGGTGGTGATGCCGCCGGCCGCCGCCGCGCGCGTGGCGGTCCAGAAGCCCTCCCACTCGGTGCGGCCGGGGTCGTTGACGTGCACGTGTGTGTCGACCAGGCCGGGCAGCAGGACGTCGTCGCCGAAGTCCTCCAGGCGGGCGCCGGGCGGTACGGCTCCGTCATGGGGGAGGACGGCCGTGATCTTCCCGCCGGCGACCGCGACGGAGGCGGCGCGCGTCCCCTCGGGCGTGACGACGCGCGTCGAGCGCAGCACCAGTTCTACGTCGGACACCCGAACCCCTCTCAGCCGCCGTGAGGTACGTCCACGGAACGAATTTCAACGTTCTGTTGAAGGAGTCTTCACTCCCGGTTCCGAGCCGTCAAGGGCACACTTCTTCAGAGTGCGCCTTCCCCGCCGACTCTGGACGTTTCCACAAGGCGGAATTAGAATTCCGTCAAGCAGAACGTAACTACGTACAACCGGGGAGTCAACCGACCGCCGGGTAGGCTTCAGCGACTCCCGCCAGCCCCGAAAGGAACGCGCCGTGCCGACGTCCAGCGCCAGCACCACCGACTCCGCCAGGTCCAACGGCGGCGGGGTCCAGTCACTCGAGCGCGCCTTCGACCTGCTCGAGCGGATGGCCGACGCGGGCGGCGAGGTGGGGCTGAGCGAGCTGTCCGCGAGCAGCGGACTGCCGCTGCCGACCATCCACCGCCTGATGCGCACCCTGGTGGCCTGCGGATACGTCCGCCAGCAGCCCAACCGCCGGTACGCCCTCGGCCCGCGCCTGATCCGCCTCGGCGAGTCCGCCTCCCGTCTGCTCGGCACCTGGGCCCGCCCCTATCTGGCCCGCCTGGTCGAGGAGACCGGCGAGACGGCGAACATGGCGCTGCTCGACGGGGACGAGATCGTCTACGTCGCCCAGGTGCCGTCGAAGCACTCGATGCGCATGTTCACCGAGGTCGGCCGGCGGGTCCTGCCGCACTCCACGGGCGTCGGCAAGGCCCTGCTCGCGAACACCCCGGACGACGAGGTGCGCGCCCTGCTCAGGCGCACCGGCATGCCCGCGGCGACGGAGAAGACGATCACCACCGCGGAGGGCTTCCTGGCCGCTCTGGAGGACGTGCGCCGGGCCGGTTACGCGGTCGACGACAACGAGCAGGAGATCGGCGTCCGCTGCCTCGCGGTCTCCGTACCCGACTCCCCCACCGCCGCGGCCATTTCGATCTCGGGCCCGGCGGGCCGGGTCACGGAGGCGGCGACGGACACGATCGTCCCCCTGCTCCAGCAGGTGGCGGCGGAGCTCTCGCAGGCACTGGCCAGCTCGGGACCGGCCGTCTAGCGGAGCCCCGCGGGCCCGACCGGGCACATGTTCCCGTGGAGCAAAGCCCTCAGCCGCGCTGCGGGTCCCCGAACAGGTCCACCGCGTCGCGCACGTCCGACAGCCCCGGGGCCAGCGCGCTGACCGAGCCGATCGCACCGGCGATCAGCAGCAGCGAGCGCCGCAGGCGGCGGATCTCGGGGGCGCCGCCCGCCGTCATCGCGGCGAGGGCGGCGAGTTCGTCCTCCGCGATGCCGCGGTCGGGGAACTCGGCGGGGTGGGCGGCGAGTTCGCGCCGCAGCCGGGACACGGCGGTCCGCAGTCCGGCCACTCTCGGGTCCTCGCCGCTGCCGATCACTGACCTCTGCCCCAAGCTCCGCAACCCAGCTCTCCCCCTCGCACGCCCCCGTGCACAGTCACGCGTGATCCCGCCGAACACCCCGCGGCACTGGTCGGGCACCAGGGGTCGCGGGCCAGTAAACGCCACCCGATGCGGCCCACGCCACAGTGCGGACGGAAATTCAGCCTCCGGAAACCGGGCACTCGCCCCGGCGTCAGGTATGCAGAACACATGACGGAGAACGAAGACCGGATCGCCGGACTGCTGCTCGCGGCCGGTGGCGGGCGGCGGCTCGGCGGGCGGCCCAAGGCACTGCTGGAACACCGTGGCCGGCCGCTCGTCGAACACGCGGTCGGCGTGCTGCGCGCGGCCGGCTGCTCCCGCGTCCACGTGGTGCTGGGGGCGGAGGCCGACGCGGTACGGGAACGGGCCGAACTGGAGGGGTGCGTGCTCGTGGAGAACCCGGAGTGGGAGCAGGGCATGGGGTCCTCGCTGCGCGCCGGGCTGGACTCGCTCGCGGCGACGGGGGCCGGCGCCGTCGTCGTCTCGCTCGTCGACCAGCCGGGCATCGGGCCCGAGGCGTTCGGCCGGGTGCTGGCCGCCTGCCGGGACGAGACCTCACTGGTGTCGGCGGCCTACGACGGCGTGCGCGGGCATCCCGTCCTGTTCGGCCGCGCCCACTGGGCGGGCATCGCCGAGACCGCGACGGGGGACCGCGGGGCCCGGGCCTACCTCGCGGCGCACGCCGCGGCGATCGCGCTCGTCGAGTGCGGGGACGTGGCGCGGCCGTACGACATCGACACGGCGGCCGATCTGGTCCACCTTGAGTGAACGGGATGGCACTGAGCGCCACCTTCCCTCGACCCGGAGAATCTCGACATCAACAAACCATTGAAGTTCCACGATGAGGAAACTAGTATCCACTGATCAGAAGCGCCCTACCGCTCCAGGGGCGTTCCTCGCCGTACCCGGTTCGACTGGCACCCGGTGCCACCGCTGAAGGAAGTGACAGCACATGTCCGCACCAGCGCCGTCCCCGCTGGCCATCGTCGACGCCGAACCCCTGCCCCGGCAGGAGGAGGTCCTCACCGAGGCGGCCCTCGCCTTCGTGGCCGAGCTGCACCGGCGGTTCACGCCGCGCCGTGACGAGCTCCTCGCCCGCCGGGCCGAGCGCCGCGCCGAGATCGCCCGCACCTCCACGCTCGACTTCCTTCCGGAGACCGCCGCGATCCGCGCGGACGACTCCTGGAAGGTGGCCCCCTCCCCCGCGGCGCTGAACGACCGCCGGGTCGAGATCACGGGTCCCACCGACCGGAAGATGACCGTCAACGCCCTCAACTCCGGTGCCAGGGTGTGGCTCGCGGACTTCGAGGACGCCTCGGCGCCGACGTGGGAGAACGTCGTCACCGGTCAGGCCAACCTGATCGACGCCTACACCCGCAGCATCGACTTCACCGACCCCGCCTCCGGCAAGACGTACGCGCTGCGCCCGGCCGAGGAGCTGGCGACGGTCGTCATGCGCCCGCGCGGCTGGCACCTGAACGAGCGTCACCTCGTCGACGCCGACGGCAACCAGGTCCCCGGCGCCTTCGTCGACTTCGGCCTCTACTTCTTCCACAACGCCCAGCGCCTGCTGGATCTCGGCAAGGGCCCCTACTTCTACCTCCCGAAGACGGAGTCGCACCTCGAGGCCCGGCTGTGGAACGAGGTCTTCGTCTTCGCGCAGGACTACGTCGGCATCCCGCAGGGCACGATCCGCGCCACCGTCCTGATCGAGACGATCACGGCCGCCTACGAGATGGAGGAGATCCTCTACGAACTCCGCGACCACGCCTCGGGGTTGAACGCCGGACGCTGGGACTACCTGTTCTCGATCGTGAAGAACTTCCGGGACGGCGGCGCCAGGTTCGTCCTGCCGGACCGCAACGCGGTCACGATGACGGCCCCGTTCATGCGGGCGTACACCGAACTCCTGGTGCGCACCTGCCACAGGCGCGGTGCGCACGCGATCGGCGGCATGGCCGCCTTCATCCCCTCGCGCCGCGACGCCGAGGTCAACAAGGTCGCCTTCGAGAAGGTCCGTGCCGACAAGGACCGTGAGGCGGGCGACGGTTTCGACGGCTCCTGGGTCGCCCACCCCGACCTGGTGCCGATCGCCATGGAGTCCTTCGACAAGGTCCTGGGCGACAGGCCCCACCAGAAGGACCGGCTGCGCGAGGACGTCCACGTCGAGGCCGCCGACCTGATCGCCGTCGACTCCCTGGACGCCAGGCCGACCTACGCCGGCCTCGTCAACGCCGTCCAGGTGGGCACCCGTTACATCGAGGCCTGGCTGCGCGGCCTCGGCGCGGTCGCCATCTTCAACCTCATGGAGGACGCGGCCACCGCGGAGATCTCCCGCTCGCAGATCTGGCAGTGGATCAACGCGGGCGTCGAGTTCGAGAACGGCGAGAAGGCGACCCCGGAGCTGGCCCGCAAGATCGCCGCCGAGGAACTGGACAACATCCGGGGGGAGATCGGCGAGGAGGCGTTCGCCGCCGGACACTGGCAGCAGGCGCACGACCTCCTGCTGACGGTCGCCCTGGACGACGACTACGCGGACTTCCTGACACTGCCGGCGTACCGGCAGCTCGAAGGCTGACGCCTCCCGGGAGGCAGGAGCGGCGGGTGGCCCCGGGACGATCTCGGGGCCACCCGGCCGCGTTCGCGCGCGGCATCCGGACGCCGCTCACCCGAGGTGGGCCGACCAGTCCTGTTCGGCCGGCGGCTCGCCGTGCAGGTCGGGAACCCTCTTCAGCCAGTCGGGCCGGCCCCGCCGCGTCCTGGCCGCGCGGGCGGCCTCCTCGGCGGCGAGCAGGTCACGGCCCGGGAAGGCGGTGGGGAGCCACTGGTCCGAGACCCGCACCCGCGCCAGCAGGTACCCGACGTAGGCCTCGCGCATCTCGTCGGGTGTGCCGAAGCCGGTGAGCCAGGCGTCCGGGACCATGGCGAGGATCTCCCGGAGCAGCTTCCCGGTCACGCGCGACGCGAGGTCGGCGTCGGCCGCGCGGGTGTCCGGGCCGTACGGGCCGAGGGCGTGGTGGCGGAAGTCGTAGGCCTTCTCCGGGGCCGAGGTGTCCCACCGGTGGTGGAAGACGAGTGCGGCGCCGTGGTCGATCAGCCACAGGCGCGGGGGCACGATGCCGAGCGTCGGCCAGACCATCAGGTTGGAGCTGTGGACCGTGCGGTCGACGTTCACCGTCAGGGCGTCGAGCCAGACGATCCGGCCCGCCTCCACGGGGTCGACCGGGAAGACCCCGGCGAGCTCCGGGGTGAAGTCCACGGCGCCCGGCAGGAAGTCCATGCCGAGGTTGACTCCCGCGCTGGCCGCGTGCAGGTCGCGCACCTCCTGGTGGGGCTCGTCGCCCGCGATCGCCGGGTCGAGGTGGACGAGCACCAGCTCGGGGAAGCGCAGTCCGAGGGCGCGGGCCAGCTCGCCCACGATCACCTCGGCGACCAGCGCCTTGCGGCCCTGGGCGGAGCCGGTGAACTTCACGACGTACGTCCCGAGGTCGTCGGCGTCGAAGACTCCGGGTACGGAGCCGCCCGACCGCAGGGGGGTCACGTATCGGACGGCAGTCACCTCGCGCAGCACATCCGCCAGGGTATGTCAGGGCTGCGGCACGGGCCGGGCCAGCGGGTTGGGCAGCGGCAGGTAGCGGGCGGCGGCGCCGTCCGCGCCGGTCCAGCGCAGCAGCAGGTTCGTCTTGCCGGGCAGGGTCGGCGAGGTGAGCAGGCCGGCGATCTCGGGCAGGTCGTGGCGGGCGAGTTCGCGGCGGGCGGCGGGCCAGGGGTCGAGGCCGGGGTGGTGTTCGGCCAGGGCGGCGGCGACCTCGGTGAGGTGGTTGACGACCAGGGTGTAGACCAGCCGCTCCCAGCCGGCCGCCCGGCCCACGTCCGCCAGCAGCCTCACGCCCTCGGCATCCCGGAACAGCGCCTGCACGGGCAGCCCGCCGGCGTCGACGGCGACCAGCGTGTTCTGCAGATGCGCCTCCAGGACGACGCCGTGCGCGGCGAAGGCCGCGAGCGCCGGCGGCACGACCGCTCTCAGATACGCCGCCCACCAGGCGGCGGGGTCGGGCGCCGCCGCCAGCGGGCTGCCCGCGAAGCCCTCCACCAGGCCGGCGGCGAGCAGCGGGGTCGAGCCCGGCAGCAGATGGCCGTGCAGCCCGTCGCGGACGAGGACGGCGAGCTCCTCGAAGGCGAAGGCGGCGGTGCGGTAGCCACGATCGCTCAGCCAGGCGGCGGAAGCGCCCGCGAACGCCCTGGTGGCCTCCGCGTCGGTCCGGCCCCGCTTTTCCAGGTCGTGCCGCCACAGCCTGCGGATGTCGTTGGTGATGCGCACGTCGAGGCTGAACTTCAGGAACAGGTCGCGGTCGGGGGCGTACACCGTGCGGATCGCGGCCGTCGGCCAGGCGTCGAAGGCGGTCGTGCCCAGCCGCACCAGCCGGCCGTCCGCGAAGGCCTTTGCCGACTCCCCGCCGACGAGGTCGAGCTGCCACGGGTGGGCGGGCAGCAGCCGGTACCCCGGCGGAGCCTGCCCGAGCGCGTCCAGCGCCGAGGTGTCGCCCTCCTCCACGGCCAGGTCCTCGCGCACGCCCAGCAGCACCAGCGGGAAGCTGGCGTACGCCTCGGGCGCGTAGGGCAGCCAGCCGGCCGCCGGGCCGCCGCCGCGCGCCTTGGGGGCGGGGTGGTAGGGATGGCCGGTCACGAGGGACTGCTCGGAGCGCAGATACGGGTCCGCGGGCGCCGTGGCACGCGCGCGTGCGGCGAGCAGCGCGGCCACCGCCTCCCGGCTGTCGATCATCTCGGCGGGCAGGTCGTGGTTGGACAGGCCGGTGTGGCGGCGCAGTTCCTCGGTGACCAGCTTGACCAGCTCGGTGTGGCCGAGGCGGTGCCAGCGGCCGGATGCGGACACCTCGGGGGCGGCGGGCCGCCGGGTGCCGCGAACGCGCAGCAGACGGCCCGTGCCGGGCAGCCGGTAGGTGCGCAGGTCGCCGGAGCCGGCGACGGGCACCGCCAGCTCGCGCAGCAGGCAGTTGAGCAGCGGTGCGGCCGCGTAGGAGTCGGCACGGGCGGCGGGACCGTCACCGTCCGGCGGGGGGCTGAGATCCACGCGATCCACTCGTTCCGTGCAGTCCGTGAGGGCGGAGACGATCAGTATGGATGCCGTCGCACCCTGAACGTGACGCCCTACTCGTACCCGAGGAGCCCGCCCGTGCACCGTCCCCATCCCGTGGAGGCCGAGGTCGCCGACGAGCTGGCCGAGGTCCGGCCGGACCTGCTGTCACGGTACGCGGCCGAGCTGCCGGGTGCGCGGGCGGCCGTGCTGACCCGGCTGTGGCGGGCCCTCGCGCACGAGCCGCTGCCGTGGATCACGGGACGCGTGCGGGAGCGCGAGGAGCTCACGCTGCGTCTCGCGGACGGCCGCAGGCTGCACGGGCCGCCCGCGGACCCGTACGCGACCGCCGCGTACGTCACCGCCGTGCACCTGGGCGATGCGGCCTACGGCCATCCGGCGCGGCTGATGAGCGATCTGCGTGTCCCGCACGGGGACGGGTTCGCGGCCGAACTAGGGCACAGCGTGGCCTCGTTGGCGCTCTCCCGGGCCGGGCAGCCGGACCGCCCGCCGGAGTGGCCCGCCGCCGACCGGGAGTGGGAGTGGGAGCAGCGTGTGGTCGACGGGCATCCCTTCCACCCCAACTGCCGCTCCAGGCCCGGCTTCTCGGTCGCCGAGCAGCTGGTGTACGGGCCCGAGCACCGTCCGGTGGTGGAGCTGGGCACGGTGCCGGTGCGCGCGAAGGACTGCCTGGTGACCGGGACCTGGCCGGACTCGATGCGGGACGGCGGGCGGCTGTTGCTGCCGGTGCATCCCTGGCAGGCGGCGCACGTGCTCAAGCGGCCCGGCGGGGAGGGCACGGCTCCCGACATGGTGCTCCCGGCGCATCCGCTGATGTCACTGCGCACCCTCGCCGTGCCGGACGGCAGCCACGTCAAGACCGCGCTCAGCGCCCGGCTGACCTCCTCCGTGCGGGACATCTCGGTCTACTCGGTGGCTCTGTCGGCCACCGTGTCGTCCTTCGCCGAAGCGGTGGCGGCGCGCACGGAGGGTCTGCTGCACGTCACGCGCACCTGGGGCGCGGCCACGGCCGGTTCGCCCGACCTCGCGGCCGTGCTGCGGGAGTCGCCGCAGACGTACGCGGCGACCGACAGGGGCGAACAGGTCGTGCCGGTGGCGGCGCTGACGGCCACCGCACTGCCCGAATCCCCCTCCTGGCTCGCCGACTTCACCCGTCTTACCCTCACCGTCGGACTGTGCCTGCTGGAACTGGGTGTGGCGCTGGAGGCGCACGGCCAGAACCTCCTGGTCGTGCTCTCCGCCACGGGTGCCCCGCTGCGGCTGGTGTACCGCGACCTCGCCGACATCCGGGTCGGCCCGGTCCGGCTGGCCCGGCACGGCGTCCCGCTCCCGGAGCTGACCGGACGGATCGTCACGGACGACGAAACCACCCTGCGGCGCAAGCTGTTCGGCTCGCTGGTGGCGGGTTCCCTGGCCGCCACGGCGGGTTCGGCGGCGGCGCTGGGGGCGGCACTGGAGACGGCCGTACGGGATCTGCCGCGCACGGCCGACCTGGCCGCGCTGCTCGGCGGTCCGCTGCCCGCGAAGGCGCTGACGCTCATGCGGATGTCGCCCGGGACACCCAGCGACCAGTGGGCCGAGCTGCCCAACCCGCTGCTGGCACAGCCATGGTGACGTCCCGTTTTGGAGCCCGGCGCCTCTGATCAATAAGATCCGCCGATGATCAGAACACAACGGCTGGCGGCAGGAGTCTGCGCCCTGCTGGCCACTCTGGCGGCCGGGCTCGCGTTCCCGGCCGCGGCGAGCGCCGGTGAACCCGCGGACGGGGCCACGCCGAAGGTCGACCTCGTGCTCGACGTCAGCGGCTCCATGCGGAGCCGGGACATCGACGGCGGGTCCCGGATGGCGGCGGCGAAGCAGGCGTTCAACGAGGTGCTGGACGCGACGCCCGAGGACGTCCAGCTCGGCATCCGCACACTGGGCGCCAACTATCCCGGCGAGGACCGCAGGACGGGCTGCAAGGACACCGCGCAGCTCTACCCGGTCAGCACGCTGGACCGCACCGAGGCGAAGACCGCGGTGGCCACGCTCTCGCCCACCGGCTGGACCCCGATCGGGCCGGCGCTGCTGAAGGCGGCCGACGACCTCGGCGCCGACGCCGGCTCCAAGCGGATCGTGCTGATCAGCGACGGTGAGGACACCTGCGCGCCGCTCGACCCGTGCGAGGTGGCCCGGGAGATAGCGGCCAAGGGCATCGGCATGACCATCGACACCCTCGGACTGGTCCCGAACACCAAGCTGCGCAAGCAGCTCAGCTGCATCGCCGAGGCGACCGGCGGCACCTACACCTCGGTCCAGCACACCGACGAACTCACCGACAAGGTGAACCAGTTGGTGGACCGTGCGGCCGACCCGGTGGTGACGCCGGTGGCCACCGAGGGCGCCGCTCAGTGCACCGACGCGCCCGCCCTCACGTCGGGTCTCTACACCGACCGCGAGGAGTTCGGGCAGCAGCGCTGGTACAAGGTGGACGTGCGGCCCGGCCAGGAGCTGCGCGCCTCGGTGAGCGTCGCCGCCGACCGGACCGTCAACCCCGACCACGGCGTGCTGCTGCGGGCCGTCACGACGCACGGCCGCGAGATCGTGCGCGGCGAGGCGGCGGGCAGCGGCCGTACGGACATGCTCTCCACCGGCCTGCGCTACCCGAAGGCGACGAGCGACGACGACGCTCCCGCCGAGACGGTGTGCCTTCAGGTCACCAACTCCTTCTCGGCCGCCCCCGGCGTGAAGACCACGCCGGGCCTGCCGGTCGAGCTGACCGTGGACGTGGTGAGCGGCCCGTCGCAGGCGGACGACGTGGCCTCCTTCGGCCTCGGCCGCGGCTGGTGGCTGCTGGGCGTACTGGTGCTGACCGGCTTCCTCGCCGGTCTGATCTGGGGCTGGGTGTCACGCTGGCGGGTCGCGGTCTGGAGGACCAACTGATGCGGATCACACGTGCGTTGAGCGCTGCCGCGCTGCTGTTCGGGCTGGCCGTCACGCCGGCCGCCGCCGACTCCTCGCCGTCGCCGAGCGCGTCCGGCGACGACTCCGCGCCGACCACGGCGGGCACGTCCTTCCGTACGGCGGCCGAGATCGACCAGGGCCGGCCGGCCACGGCGAGCGCCTCCACGGGCGACTACCTGTACTGGTCGTTCCCCGCCGACGCCGGTCAGCGCCCCACCGTCAAGGCGACGGTGAAGCTGCCGGACGAGCACGCGGCGCAGACCTGGCAGATCGACGTGTACGACGGCCTGCGCCGCCGTCAGGCCTGCCAGTACGGGGCGCAGACGCGCACCGCGGCCGAGGGGACGGCCTCGGTCGACCTGGCCTGCACGCTGCGTACGGTGCGCTCCTGGTCCGAGGAGTGGGCCAACGACCCGCTGCCCGGCACCTACTACGTCCGGCTGACCGCGGTGAAGCTGGCGACGGCCGACCTGGGGCAGCCGATCGGCGCGACGGTGCGGGTCGGCTCCAAGGACATCGGCGGCTCGGCCGCGGTCGACGGCTCACTGGCGAAGCCGCTGGTGCCGGGGATCGCCGTGACGTCCCGGTCCTCGCAGGACGACGGGGATGCGTCGACGAAGTCCGCGGTGCTGTCGGGCATCGAACCCGACGACGGCTGGGCGTCCGGCTGGTGGTCCGACCGCTGGGTGTGGACCGCGGTGGGCGCGACGCTGGCCGCGCTCGCGGGCATCGGCGGATACGCGCTGACGCGGGGGGCTGGCCGTCCTTCGCGGATGCCTCGGGGAGCCTGACGCCTCGTCACACACCCTGGTCGTCCGAAGGCCCGCCGCAGCGCCTGCGGCGGGCCCTTCTCATGTCTCCCGCAGCGCCTTCGCCAGGGTGCCCTCGCCCGTCACGGTGACCTGCCCGGCCCGGACCGCGTCCGTCAGGCTCAACTCCCCCCGCCCGAGGGCCGCGCAGGTCCCGGCGTCCAGGGCCAGCCGGGCGTCGGGCTCGCGCGGGGCGGGCCCGTCGCCGTACACCGCACCGTCGACGGCACCCACATGCAGATGGAAGTCCCCCTCCTCCAGGCGGACTTCGACGAGTCCCTCGCCCTCCAGCGCGCGCAGCAGCGGCAGCGCGAACCAGTGGGCGCGCAGCGCGTCCGTCGGCCGCCGCTCCCCCAGCTCGGCCTCGCCCCACGTTCCGAGCGCCTGCAGCACGGGCAGCAACTCCCCTCCCCGGGAGCTGAGTTCGTAGACGTAGGCCGCTCCCGGCGGCGGCAGCCGGCGCCGGGTCGCGAGGCCGTCCCGCTCCATGTCCTTCAGCCGGGAGGCGAGGACGTCCGTGCTCACGCCCGGCAGGTCCGCGTGCAGATCGGTGTAGCGGCGGGGCCCGGCCAGCAGCTCGCGGACGATCAGCAGGGTCCAGCGGTCACCCACCAGGTCGAGGGCGCGGGCCGCGGAACAGTACTGGTCGTAGCTTCGGCGTCGTGACATGCGACGCAGTCTAGACATGTCATTGGACTTTCCAAGCACCCACTTGGTAAAACCAAGCAACACCAGATACCGGAGGGGCGCAATGGAGTTCCGGCAGTCGAACAAGCTCAGCGAGGTCTGTTACGAGATCCGCGGCCCGGTGATCGAGCACGCCAACGCGCTGGAGGAGGCGGGCCACAGCGTGCTGCGCCTGAACACCGGCAACCCGGCCCTCTTCGGCTTCGAGGCGCCGGAGGAGATCCTCCAGGACATGATCCGGATGCTGCCGCAGGCGCACGGCTACACGGACTCCCGGGGCGTCCTCTCCGCCCGCCGGGCGGTCGCCCAGCGCTACCAGGCCCTCGGCCTCCAGGTCGGCGTGGACGACGTCTTCCTCGGCAACGGCGTCTCCGAGCTGGTCTCCATGGCCGTACAGGCGCTGGTCGAGGACGGCGACGAAATCCTCGTGCCCGCACCGGACTTCCCGCTGTGGACCGCGGTGACGACCCTCGCGGGCGGCACGGCGGTCCACTACCTGTGCGACGAACAGGCCGAGTGGTACCCGGACCTGGCGGACATGGCGTCGAAGATCACGGACCGGACGAAGGCCGTGGTCGTCATCAACCCGAACAACCCCACCGGCGCGGTCTACCCCAAGGAGGTCGTCGAGGGCATCCTCGACCTCGCCCGGCGCCACGGCCTGATGGTCTTCGCCGACGAGATCTACGACCAGGTCCTCTACGACGACGCCGTCCACCACTCGGCCGCGGCCCTCGCCCCCGACCTGGTCGTCCTGACCTTCTGCGGGCTGTCGAAGACCTACCGGGTGGCCGGGTTCCGTTCGGGCTGGCTGGTGGTGACCGGTCCCAAGCAGCACGCGCGCAGCTATCTGGAGGGCCTGACCATGCTGGCCTCCATGCGGCTGTGCGCCAACGCCCCGGCCCAGTACGCCATCCAGGCCGCGCTCGGCGGCCGCCAGTCCATCCGCGAACTGACCGCGCCCGGCGGGCGGCTGCACGAACAGCGGAACGTGGCCTGGGAGAAGCTCAACGAGATCCCCGGGGTGTCGTGCGTGAAGCCGAAGGGCGCGCTGTACGCCTTTCCGCGGATCGACCCCGGGGTCCACAAGATCCACGACGACGAGAAGTTCGTCCTGGACCTGCTGCTGCGGGAGAAGATCCAGGTCGTCCAGGGCACCGGCTTCAACTGGCCCAGCCCGGACCACTTCCGCATCCTCACCCTCCCCCACGCCGACGACCTGGAGGCGGCGATCGGCCGGATCGGACGGTTCCTGAGCGGGTACCGGCAGTAGCCCGCGGCGGGCGCCGGGGCCGACGGGCTCCTAACCTGGTGCCATGGGTGACCTCTTTCTCGTCCGGCACGGTGAGACCGAGTGGTCGCGGTCCGGGCGGCACACCGGCTGGAGCGACGTCCCGCTGACCGAGCGCGGGCGCGAGGAGGCGCGGCGGCTGGTGCCGCTGATCCGGTCGCACCGGATCGGCGCGGCCTTCTGCAGCCCGTCGCAGCGGGCGCGGGAGACGGCGGAGCTGATCGGGCTCCAGGATGTGCGGATCGACGTGGACCTGCGGGAATGGGACTACGGCGGGTACGAGGGGATCACCACCGTCCAGATCCAGCGCGAGCGGCCGGGGTGGTTCCTGTTCACGGACGGGGTGGTGCCCGGACCTCCCGAGCACCCCGGGGAGAGCCCCGGGCAGGTCGGCGAGCGCGCGGACCGGATGCTCGCCAAGGTGGACGCGGCGTCCGCGAACACCGAGGGGTGCGTGGTACTCGTCGCGCACGGTCACTTCCTCCGGGTGCTGACCGCGCGGAGGCTGGGGCTGCCGCCGTCGGGCGGAGCCCTGTTCCAGCTGGCGACGGGCACGGTGTGCCGGCTGGGGACGGAGCACGGGCGGCCGGTGATCGCGGGGTGGAATGTCAGACCCTCGTCGTAGCCTTCGAGACGGTGGGAGCAGGACACCCAGCGCCGGAGGGAGCACGCCGTGACGCCACCGCCCACCGCCGCGCAGCGGCGTGTGATCGACGCCGCCGACCCCGTGACCGGGCGGCTGCGGGGTACGCGGCCGCAGCTTGCGGCGCTGGTGAAGCGGGGGCTCGCGTTCCGGCACCCGCGGCCGCCGCACGACCACTTCCTGACGTCGGCCGGCCACCGGATACGGGAGACCGCCGAGGAGCGGGCACCGGCGGAGCCCGAGGAGCCGACGGAGCCCGAGGCGCCGTCCGCGGCGGGCGTGTTCAGCGCGCGCGTCGGCGGTGAGGAGCGGGTGGCGCGCGACGGGCCGGCCCGTGCGCGTGAGGTGCACAGCGCCTGGCAGGGCCTGCTGGAGCTGCGCCGGATGACCCGTCCGGACGGGTCCGTGGAGCGGCCGTGCGGCTGGGAGCGCGCGCATCTGGTGCAGGCCGCCGCGCTCGCCCTGGAGGCGGCGGGCCATCGCCCGGCCGGACCAAAGGGCGCGGACGGCTACCGGGTGCGCGCCACCGCGCAGCCGGAGGCCGTCGCGGTGTACGCACCGGCGGCCGAGGAGCGGCGGGCCTGCGGGGCGACGCTGGAGCGGGCGGGCTGGCAGGCCGGCGAGTACGCGGAGCCGCGCACCGGGACGCGCTATCTGCTGGCCTCACCGCGCCGGACGTGATGAGCATGCCAAGATCGGTCATCGGTGCAGCAGGTACGAGACTCCCGTACGAGAAGGGAACGCAGTGAGCGAGCAGTTTTCCGTCCCGGTGACCGTCCGTGGATACGAGACCGACGTCCAGGGCCACCTCAACCAGGCCGTCTACCTCAACTACGCGGAGCACGCCCGCTGGTCGCTGCTGCGCGCGGCGGGGATCGGGCAGGCGGAGCTGATCGGCAGAGGCGTCGGGCCGGTGGCGCTGGAGACCACCGTCCGCTACCGGCGCGAGCTGCTCGCGGGCGACGAGGTCGAGGTGACGTGCGCCTTCCTGTGGGGCGAGGGCAAGACGTTCCGCATGGAGCAGACGATCCGCAAGGCGGACGGCACGGTGGCGGCCGAGATCACCGCGGTCGGCGGCCTGATGGACCTCAAGGCCCGACGCCTGCTCCCCGACCCGCAGAAGTACTTCAAGGAACTGGCCACGACCCCGCACCTGTTCGGCCTCTGACCGAAGGATACCGACCGAGCAGGCACGGGCCCGCAGCTCACCGGGTTCGGTCGGCCACGGGCGTGCAACCCACGGGGTTCGGCCGGGCACGGACGTGCGGCCCACCGGGTTCGGCCGAGGCCGGCCCGCAGCCCATGGGATACGGCCCGGCACGGGCCCGCGGCTCACCGGGTTCGGCCGACGCCGGCCTGCGGTCAACGGGGGTCAGCTGAACGTCGACCTGCAGCCTGCGGGGGTCGGCCGGACGCCAGCCTGCGAAGATCGCCCAGACTCTGGTCCGCGAGGGTCGGCCGGAGGCTGGTCCGCGAGGGTCGGCCGGGCCGTTCCCCCGGGACTCCTTCAGGCAGTGCGCCACCGGCGGGGGCGGTCGGGCGCGCGCCCGCGAGGGGGCCCGCGGCCGCCCGGTGCGTCGCGGGGCGGTGGCCGTCAGGCGTCGGACGGCTCGGGCCGGTGGTCCTCGTCGTAGGCCGCCCGCGACTCGGCGATGTAGACGCGGTTGCGTTCCGCCCAGTCGGTCAGCCGCTGCAGCGTCTCGTGCAGCTCACGCGCCACCGGCGTGAGTTCGTACTCCACCTTCGGCGGCACCGTCGGGTGGACCGTGCGGGTGACCAGGCCGTCGCGCTCCAGATTGCGCAGGGTGAGGGTCAGCATGCGGCGGCTGATGCCCTCGATGCCGCGCTCCAACTCGGTGAACCGAAGGGGCCCGTGCGCGGCCGCGACCAGGATCTGGACACTCCATTTACCGGCCACCCTGTCAAGAACTTCGCGGACGGGGCAGGCGTGCGCGTTCACGACCTGGACGGTTACACCGGTGTTCCTCCGGGACATCGGACTGCCTCCTTACCTCGCCCCCTCATGGTCACTCACGATGTCCTCCGTTACAAGTCGTGCACCAAGGACACGACTTGGATCCGCCAAGACCACGGAGGCCGTGCAGCCATGTCCACCCTGACCGGACCCCGGACAGGACAGCCGGAGCGGACGTACTCCCGCCGGGCGTCCCTCGCCGTCCTGTGCGCGGGGGCGCTGATGACGATTCTGGACGGTTCCATCGTGACGGTGGCCATGCCGGCCGTCCAGAACGACCTCGGCTTCAGCCGGGCCGGCCTCGCCTGGGTCGTGAACGCCTATCTGATCCCGTTCGGCGGGCTGCTCCTGCTGATCGGACGGCTGGGCGATCTGCTGGGCCGCAAGCGGATGTTCACGTCCGGGCTCGCCGTCTTCACCGCGGCGTCCGTGCTGTGCGGCACGGCGAACAGCCAGGGCCTGCTGATCGCCGCGCGGGCCGTGCAGGGCGCCGGCGGGGCGATGGCCTCGGCGGTGGTGCTCGGCATGCTGGTGGCGCTGTTCCCCGAGCCGCGCGAACAGGCCCGCGCCATCGCGGTGTTCAGCGCCGTCGGATCGGTGGGCGCGACGCTCGGCACCTTCCTCGGCGGGGCGCTCACCCAACTGCTGAGCTGGCACTGGATCTTCCTGATCAACCTGCCGATCGGCATCGTCGCCTGGCTGGCGGCGGTCCGCGTCCTCACCCCCGAGCAGGGCGCCGGGCTCCGGGACGGCGCCGACTACCCCGGCGCGGCGCTGGTCACCGGTGCGCTGATGCTGACGGTCTACGTCATCGTCGGCTCCGGCGGGCGCGGCACCACCGCGACGCTGCTCCTCGCCCTGCTCGCCGCCGCCCTGTTCGCGGCGTTCGCGGTCCGCCAGGCACGCACGGTCCGCCCCCTGCTGCGGCCGAGCCTGTTGCGCTCCCGGCTGCTCACCGGCGCCAACACCGTGCAGATCCTGATGATCGCGACGATGTACGGCTTCCAGTTCATCGGCGCGCTCTACCTCCAGCGCGTGCTGGGATACGGCGAGTTGACCACCGGCCTCGCCTTCCTGCCGGCCCCCGTGGCGATCGGCCTGCTGATGACGGGCCTGTCCGCGCGGTCGATCGGCCGCTTCGGGGCGTACCGGGTGCTGCTGGCCGGGCTCATGCTGATCTCGGGCGGCATGGCGCTGCTGAGCCGGGCTCCCGCGCACGGCTCCTACGCCACCGACGTGCTGCCGCCGATGCTGCTGCTGGCCGCCGGGTTCGCCGCCGCCATGCCCCCGCTGACCCAGCTCGCGATGTCGGGCGCCCGGCCGGAGGACGCGGGGCTGGCGTCCGGACTGTTCAACACCACGCAGGTGGTGGGCGGTTCACTCGGTCTGGCGGTGCTGAGCACTCTGGCGGCGAGCCGCACCGACGGACTGCTCGGCCACGGCGCGGAGCTGATCCCGACCACGGCGGAGGGATACCGGCTGGCGTTCCGGGTGGCGACGGCCGTCGCGGTGGCGGCCCTCGCCCTGGCCGCGGTGACGCTGCGGCCCCGGAAGAGCTGACGGGCCGGCGTCTCCTTTGAATCGTTGACGCACCTCTTGACCTCACTCGGCGCGCGGATTTACCGTTCCCGGGTTCATGGTGTTTGAAACGATTCAATTCCCGCTCACCCGTGACCACTTGGGGCTGAACCATGCACGAAACCCACCCGCGCCGTGGCGGCATGACACGGCGGTCCGTACTCGCGGCCGGTCTGACGACCGGCGTTCTCGCGGGACTCGGCCCGGCGGCGGGCGCCGCCGCCTCCCCCGCACGGACCGCCGCCTCGGTCGGCACCGCCCCCACGGCGCGCTGGTTCGCCGCACCGGGCAGGGCGGTCCGGCCGAAGTTCCGCTGGTGGTGGCCGGACGGCCTGGTGGACCCGGCCGAGATCGCCCGGGAGATCGACCAGATGGCCGACGCGGGCTTCGGCGGCGCCGAGATCGCGGCCGTGCACCACAGCATCACCGACACCTCCGTGCTGGACACCGCCCACCACGGGTGGGGCAGCGGCCCCTGGCGCGAGGGGGTCAGGGCCGCGCTGAGACAGGCCGCGAGACGCGGGCTGACCGTCGATCTCACCCTCGGTCCGAGCTGGCCGGTGGCCGTACCGGGCGTCACCCCGGACGACGAGGCCGCGGTCAAGGAACTCGCCTACGGCAGGGCCACGGTGACCGGCGGCGCCGCCTACGACGGCCCGGTGCCCGCCCCCGTCCACGCCGCCGCCCCGGGCGTGAACGTGCAGAAGCTGTTCGCGGTGCAGGCGGCCCGCGTCGACACCGCCTACTCCGGCAGGAAGACCACCGGTCTGGACGCCGACAGCGTCACCGATCTGACCGACCGGGTGTCCGACGGCGAGGTGAGCTGGACCCCGCCCGACGCGGCGGACTGGGTGATCCTGTCGTACTGGCAGCGGGGCTCCGGCCAGCAGCCCGAGGCGGGACCGCACTCCTCCCCCGCCGCCTACGTCGTCGACCACTTCAGCGCGTCCGGCACCGCCGCCGTCACCCGCCACTGGGACGCCACGATCCTCGACGCCACGCTGCGCAGGCTCCTGGCGGCGGCGGGCGGCGCCTTCTTCGAGGACTCCGTGGAGCTGGAGACCAAGGGCCTGCAGTGGACGCCCGGACTGCCCGCCGCCTTCCGCGCGCGCACCGGGCGCGACCTGCTGCCGTACCTGCCCGCCGTGATCCTCGACAGCGGCAACCAGGTCTTCGACTTCGAGGCCCGGCTCAGCCAGGAGATCCGGCACGACTTCTGGGAGACCGTCTCCGGGCTGTTCAACGAGCACCACCTCGGCGCGCTGAAGACGTGGGCGCACGGACGCGGCATGAAGCTGCGCTCGCAGCCCTACGGCCTGCAGACGGACGCCATCGCCTCGGCCGCCGTGCTCGACATCCCCGAGGGCGAGTCGCTCGGCTTCAAGAACCTCGACGACTACCGCTGCCTGGCCGGCGGGCGCGACATGGCCGGCGGCCGCGTGCTGTCCTGCGAGGCGGGGGCGTACGCGGGCGGCGCCTACAACACCACCTGGGACAGGTTCCTGCGCACCATGGGCGGGGCGTACGCGGCGGGCGTCAACCAGACGGTGATCCACGGCTTCTCCTACGCCACCGCACCCGGCGTCGCCTGGCCCGGGTTCGCCGCGTTCAGCCCGTACGGCGGGACGCCCGGGTACGGCGAGTCGTGGGGGCCGAGGCAGCCCACCTGGCACCATGTGGCCGACGTCGCGGGCTACATCGGCCGGATCCAGCAGGTGCTCCGGTCGGGCACCGCCCGCGCGGACGTCGCGGTCTTCCGGCAGACCGGTTACTCCGCCACCGGCATCGGCGCGTCCTGGCTGACCTCGACCGGCGTCCCCCTCGGCTGGACCCACCAGTTCCTCAGCGGCCCGCTGCTCGACCTGCCCGCCGCCACGGTCTCCGGCAAGCGGCTCGCCCCGGACGGCCCCGCCTACAAGGCCCTGTTCCTGGAGACCGACTTCTTCTACGGCTCCACGCCCACGCTGGCCGTGGACGACGCCCGCAAACTGCTGAAGTTCGCCCGCGCCGGCCTGCCCACCGTGCTGCTCGGCGCCTTCGACCAGGCCCTCACGCCGGGCCTCCCGGACGACGGCGAGACCGCCGAAGTACGGTCGCTGACCGCCCAGTTGCTGGCCCTGCCGAACGTCCGCAAGGTCACCGACAAGACGCTGGTCGGCGCGGCGTTCGCGGAACTGGGCGTGACGTCCGACGTCACCCACGCGGTGTCCTCGACGCTGCTCAACGCCCACCGGGCCACCGGCGACGGCGACTTCTACTACCTGTGCAACGGCAAGCACGCGGAGACCGTCAAGCCCCCCGTCGCCGCCATCGACCACGACGTGACGGTGCGCAGCACCGTGCGCACGGGCGCGGGCACGGTGCCGTACCTGCTGGACCCGTGGTCCGGGCGGGTCACCCGGCTCGCCCGGTACACCCGGGACGGCGACGCGTTCACGTTCCGGGTGACGTTGCAGCCGGGCGAGACGATGGTGGTCGCGCTGGGCCGGCCGGGGCTGTTCGGGGACCGGGACGGCCATCGCCCGCACATCGTCGCGACCGACGCGGACGGCGCGCTGTTCGCGGGCGGATCCCCGGCCGTGCGCGCCTTCGCGGCCGGCACCTTCACCACCACGCTGTCCACCGGGCGCCGGGTCACCACCAAGGTCGCCGAGGTGCCCGCGGCCCTCACACCCGGCACCTGGACCCTCTCGGTCGACGACTGGCGGCCCGGCGCCGACGCGACCGGCACCGAGGTGGTCCGGCACAGCCTCGCGCTGGACGCCCTGCTGCCCTGGTCGCAGATCCCGGAGCTGGCCGACGTCGGTGGCATCGGCACCTACCGGACCACGGTCACCCTGCCGAAGACCTGGTCCGCGGCGGACGGCGCGCTGCTGCAGCTCGGCAGCGTCACCGACACCTGCCGGGTCACGGTCAACGGCACCCGGCTCGATCCGGTCGACCGCGTCAACCCCGTGGTGGACCTCGGCGGCCGTCTGCGCAAGGGCGCCAACACGATCGAGATCGAGGTGGCCACACCGCTGTTCAACCGGCTGCGGGTGAGCAGCCCCGCGGTGTTCGGCACGGCGGCCCGGCAGGCGTACGGCCTGGTCGGACCGGTGCGGTTGGTGCCCTACGTCCAGCGGGCGGTGGCCTGAGCGGCGGCCGGGCGGCGGCCGCGAGCCGTGCCGCCCGGCCGCACCGCCTCACCCCCGCGTGAACGACGACGCGTGGTCCCGCGCCCACTGCCGGTAGGTCCGCGCCGGCCGGCCGAGCGCCTCCCGCACATCATCGGTGACGACGTCGCTGCCGCCCTCCTGGATGAACCGGGCGGTGACCATGAGGCCGTCCGGTCAGGGTGTACGTACGGCCCGCGTGCCGCGGGTCGAGCAGTGCCGCCACGGCGGTCTCGGCCGCGTCCCGCGGGTCGAGGACCCCCTGCCGTCCCGCGCCCGTCATGTGGGCGGACCAGTCCCACATGACGTCCGACTTCCGCACCCTGATGGGTGTGCCGCCCCGCTCGTACTTCACCGGCCGGCTCCCGCGGGCCACACCCGCCAGGCGATCCGCCGGGCCTGAACGCGGCTGCGGGCGCCCGCGCGGCCTGCGGGAGGCGGCCCGTCGGGGCCGGACCGCATGCGGCTGGGGACCGAGGGCGCCGGACCGGACCGAGCCGGACGGCCCCCGGTCCCCCTCGGCGGCGCGCCGGAGCAGGCTGCGCTGCCCGCCGGTCTCATGCGCCGGCCGGGTCCGGACGGGTCGGCACCGGGACCTGGTTGAAGCCGTAGTACAGAGCGATGAGGCCGTGGGCGGCCAGGGTGAGCGGTGCCGAGACGAAGGCCAGGGCGACGGTGACCGGGTAGGCCAGGGTGCCGAGGGCGAAGCGGGCGCGGGTCGCGCGGGCCGCCGGGATGTCGACGCGGGCGTCGAAGAGGTGACCGGTGCGGGTCAGGTGCCACCACAGGGCCTGGAAGGTCAGGGCCATCGCCACCATGACCAGGCTGTAGACGGCGGCGGCGACATGCGAGGGCTCGTCCTCGCGCAGGTACTCCGCGAGCATCGCCGTCGGCCAGGGCACCGCGGCCACCACCATCAGGACCAGCAGGTTCAGGAACATCAGGGCGCGGTCGACATGGGCGACGTAGCTGAACACCTGGTGGTGGTTGATCCACATGATGCCGATGACCAGGAAGCTGACCACGTAGGCGGCGTAGGAGGGCCACTGGGTGCCGAGGGCGTGCCACAGGCTGCCGTGCTCGCCGACCTTCGGGACCTTGATCTCCAGGATGAGCAGGGTGACGGCGATGGCGAACACGCTGTCGCTGAATGCCTCGACACGGCCGGACTCGTTCATGGGGGACAGCCTGCCCCATCGCCGGTGCGGGGTACGGCGATTGCCCTACCCCGCACCCGCGCACCGTCAGTGGGCGGCGGCGATCTGCTCGCCGGCCTCCATGGGATGGGTGACGTCCTGCTCCTCGCGGCCCCTGCCGAGGTGGTTGAAGACCAGGTTCAGCACCACGGCCGCCACGCAGCCCGTGGAGATACCGGAGTCCAGGACGATGCGCGCCGTCTCCGGGAAGGCGTGGTAGAACCCCGGCGCGGTGATCGGGATGATGCCCACCGCGAGCGAGACGGCGACGATCAGGATGTTGTTGTCCTTCTCCAGCCCCGCCTTGACCAGGGTCTGGATGCCGCTGGCCGCGACCGAGCCGAACAGCACCACGCCGGCGCCGCCGAGCACCGGGCGCGGTACGACCGCGATGAGCGAGGCGGCCATCGGGCACAGGCCCATCAGGACCAGGAAGCCGCCGCCGGTGGCGACGACGTAGCGGCTGCGGATCCTCGTCATGGCGACCAGGCCGATGTTCTGGGCGAAGGCGCTGCACATGAAGCCGTTGAAGAAGGGGCTGAGGGCCGAGCCGAGGGTGTCGGCGCGCAGCCCGGCCGCGATCGTCCGCTCGTCCGCCGGGCGCTCGACGATCTCGCCCAGCGCCAGCATGTCCGCGGTCGATTCGGTCATCGACACCACCATCACCACGCACAGCGAGAGGATCGCGGCGAGGTGGAACTGGGGCGTGCCGAAGTGGAACGGGGTCGGGAAGCCGATCACGTCCGCGTCGGCCACCGGGCCGAAGTCCGTGACGCCGAAGGGGATCGCGATCACCGTGCCGGCGACCATGCCGAGCAGAACCGCGATCTGCTTGACGAAGCCGCGGGTGAAGCGGCGCAGCAGCAGCACGATCACGAGCGTCGTGGCGGCCAGGCCCAGATAGGTCGCCGAACCGTAGTCGTGCGCCGCCGGGTCGGGTCCCTGCGCCCAGCCGAAGGCGACCGGCAGCAGGGACACGCCGATGAGGGTGATGACCGAGCCGGTGACGACCGGCGGGAAGAAGCGGACGGCCTTGCTGAAGAAGGGGGCGGCCAGGAAGCCCAGCAGGCCGGCGACGATCACGGCGCCGAAGATGATCGGCAGCGCGTCGGACTTGTCCTTGGTGGAGGCGACGACCGCCGTCATGGGGGCGACACCGGCGAAGGTGACGCCGTTGACGAAGGGCAGCCGGGCGCCGATCTTCCAGATGCCGAGGGTCTGCAGGAAGGTGGCGAGGCCCGCGGTGAACAGGCAGGCACCGGTGAGGAAGGTGAGATCGGAGGCGGACAGGCCGATGGCCGCGCCGACGATCAGGGGCGGGGCGACGACCCCCGCGTACATGGCGGCCACGTGCTGCAGGCCGGTCGTCGCCATCTTGAGTGCGGGCAGGCGTTCGTCAACGGGATGGGCGGCCACGGCGGCTCCTCCGGTCGGTTACACGTCGGCTCTGACGTGGGTGTCAGGGAGGTGGGGCGCGGTCGTGCGGGACCGGGACGGAGACCGTTCCGGGGCGCCCGCGTCCACGCGCGCCCCGGAGACGGCCGCCATGGAACCTAGGGTCCACGGCTACCGGTCGAGGGCCGTCCCCCCCGACCGGAGATCTTCGGCTGTTCAGGCCCGCGCGACGATCCGCGCGAGCCGCTGTGCCTGGTCCCGCGTGGAGCGGGCGACGGCGTCCTCGTCCACGTGCAGCAGGCGGCCGTCCTCGACCACCTGGCGGCCGTTCACGAAGGACGCGGTGACCGGGGCCGCCGCGCCGAGGACCAGCGCGGTCACCGGATCGGCGATGGAGGCGTGGGCGAGGGTGTCCAGCTTCCACAGCACCAGGTCGGCGAGCTTGCCCGGCTCCAGGGAGCCGATCTCGGCGGCACGGCCGAGGACCTGGGCACCGCCGTAGGTGCCCAGGCGCAGCGCCTGGCGGGCGTTGAGCGCCGCCTCCCGGTGCGCGCCGAGGCGGTTGATCAGCAGGGCGTTGCGCAGTTCGGTGTGCAGTTCGCCGGACTCGTTGGACGCGGTGCCGTCGACGCCGAGGCCGACCGGGACGCCGGCCGCCAGCATGTCGGGGACGCGGGCGATACCGGCCGCGAGGCGGGCGTTGGAGGACGGGCAGTGCGCGACACCGGTCTTCGTCCGGCCGAAGGCGGCGATGTCGGAGTCGTTCATGTGGACGCAGTGCGCCATCCACACGTCCTCGCCGAGCCAGCCGGTGGACTCGAAGTAGTCGGTCGGGCCCATGCCGAACAGTTCCTTGCAGAACTGCTCCTCCTCGACCGTCTCCGAGCCGTGGGTGTGCAGGCGCACCCCGAGGCGGCGCGCCAGCTCGGCGCCCTCCCGCAGGAGTTCGGTGGAGACGGAGAAGGGCGAGCAGGGGGCGACGGCCACCTGGGTCATCGCGTCGAAGGACGCGTCGTGGTGCTCCTTGACGGTCTGCTCGGTCGCGGCGAGGGCGCCTTCCAGGGTCTCGACGGCGAAGTCCGGGGGCAGGCCGCCGTCCTTCTCGCTGCGGTCCATCGAGCCGCGGGCGAGGGTGAAGCGCACACCCGTCTCGCGGGCGGCGCGGATGATCGCGCCGGACAGGTCGCCGGAGTCCTTGGGGTAGACGTAGTGGTGGTCCATGGCGGTGGTCACGCCGCCGCGGGCCATCATCGCGAGGGAGCCCTGGGCGGCCGCGTACACCATCGGCTCGTCGATGCGCGCCCAGGTCGGGTAGAGCGCGACGAGCCAGTTGAAGAGGTTGTGGTCGGTGGCCAGGCCCCGGGTGATCCACTGGTAGTAGTGGTGGTGGGTGTTGACCAGGCCGGGCGTCACCAGATGGCCGGAGGCGTCGATACGGCGTACGACGTTCTCCAGTCCCTCGGGGGCCTTGCCCGCGCCGAGCGCCTCGATGCGGTTGCCGGCGATGACGACGTGTCCGTGTGCGTACTCGGTGTCGTCCGCGTCGACCGTCGCGATCGAGCAATTCTCGATGACGGTGCGCTGGGCTGCTGCCATGGTTCGTCCTTTTCGCTCAATGGACTTGTGAGGAGGGCACGGCAGGACCCCGGGTGATTTGAGTGCCGCGGCCGGCGGAAGGAGCGGCCGGCCGCGGGTGCCGATGAGGGACCTGCTACAGGTTCGTGAGGTCCACGGGGATCTTCTGCTCGCAGCCGTCCCGCAGGACCGTCCCCTCGATCAGGCCGTAGGGGCGGTCGGCGGCGAAGTACACGGCACCGTCCTCGGTGGCGTTCTTCAGCCCGAACGGCTCCAGGTCGACGAGGAAGTGGTGGCTGTTCGGCAGCGAGAAGCGGACCTCGTCGATCTCGCTGCGGTTGTTGATGATGCGCGAACCCATCTGGTACAGCGTCTGCTGCAGCGAGAGCGAGTACGTCTCGGCGAAGGCCTGGAGCATGTGCTTCCTGGTCTGCTCGTAGGACTTCTCCCAGTTGGGCGTCTTCTGCTCGTCGTCGGTCCAGTTGAACCGCCAGCGGGCGGAGACCGAGGTCGCCAGGATGCGGTCGTAGGCCTCCTGCAGGGTGGTGTACTTGTCCTTGACGAAGCCCCAGAACTCGGAGTTGGTCGAGTTCATCACCGTCAGGTCCTTGAGGCCGGAGATGACCTCCCAGTGCTCACCGTCGTAGGTGATCTGGGTGAGGCGGGTCTCCTGGCCCTGCCGCACGAACGAGTGCTTGACCTCGTCCGCGCCGATGAACCGCGAGTTGGCGTCGGAGGCCTCGATCCGCTCCCAGGCGTACTCCTCGATGCGGATACGGGCCCGGTGGATCGGCTCCTGGCTGGTCACGAAGTGCCGGGCCAGGTGGATGCCGAACTGCTCGGCCGACTCGATGCCGTGCTCCTTGGCGAAGGCGAACACGGTGTTCTTGGTGGTGTCGGTCGGCAGCACGTTGGCGTTGGAGCCGGAGTAGTGGACCTCTTCCATGTCGCCGGAGAGGGCGACGGAGACGTTGAGGTCCTTGATGTGGTGGGTGGCGCCGTCCCGCGTGATCTTCACGACTCGGTTCTCGGCCTTGCCGTACTGGTTCTGTCCCAGGATCACAGGGTGGGCTGGGCGGGAATTGACTGCCATGTGTCTGCTAGCTCCCTCGGTAAACGGAGTAGCCGAACGGGTTGAGCAGCAGCGGTACGTGGTAATGCTCCCCGGGCGTCACCGCGAAGGTGATCGCCACCTCGGGGAAGAACACGGCACCGCTGTCCCGATTCGCGGGGGCGTCCTGCTGCGCATCGGCTTGCTGGTTCTCGGACTTCGTGAAATACGTCTCGACCGCGAAGTCGAGGCGTACATGGGTGGTTCCCTCCGGCAGCGCCGGCAGGTCCTTGCACCGGCCGTCTGCGTCGGTCGCGGAGCCGCCGAGCGCCTGCCAGTCCGCCGCGCGCCCGCTGCGGGCGGCGAGCCGGACGGCGACGCCCTCGGCGGGGCGGCCGACGCTGGTGTCCAGGATGTGCGTGGACACGGAGGCGGTGGTGCTGGTGCTCATGGGTCAGGCGTCCTCTTCGACGAGTCGGGCCAGTCGGATGCGGTTGATCTTTCCCAGCTCGGTGCGGACGATCTCCCGCTCCTGCTGCGGGGAGTTGCCGATCCGCTCCTTGACGGCGTCGCGCATCTGCTCGCCGGTCCGGCCGGTGGCGCAGATCAGGAAGACATGGCCGAACTTCTCCTGGTAGGCCAGGTTCAGTTCGAGCATCTGCGCCCGGAGCTCGTCGGAGGCTCCGGCCATACCGCGCTGCTCCCGCGCCGAGGTGGGGTCCCCCGGCCTGGGGCGGCCGATCGGCGGGTGCCCGGCCATCGCCTCGTCGAGATCGGCGGCCGTCAGCTCGGCCATGGCGGCGTCACTGGCGGCGAACAGCTCGTCGGAGGTGGTGTACGGACGGGCGGCGGTCAGCCGCCGCGCCCAGGCCGTGGAGGCGCACGCCTCGCGGAGGACGGCGAGGGCCGCGTGCTCCTCCAGTGCGTTGAACCGGGGCAGGCCCGGGGGCGTGGAAGTCGAAGTCACGGGAGCCTCCGTGGCCGCGTAGGGCCTTCGTGCTGAACGGGCGTGCCGATAGCTAACGCCCTCGACAACGACCCGTCAACACTTTGTTGAAAATTCGCGGCGCCGAAACCGGTCGACCCGTCCCGGGCACCCGCCAGCCGGCCGCCGGGCCGCCGTCAGGCACCTTTGTCCCGGTTCAGATAGTTGTACACCGTGAAGCGGCTCACACCGAGGGCGCTCGCGACGGTCTCCACGCCGTGCCGTACGGAGAAGGCGCCGCGCGCCTCGAGTATCCGTACGACCTCCTGCTTGGCCTTGCGGTCCAGGTCCGCCAGCGGCATGCCCTGCTTGCGCTCCATCGCGGCCAGGATGTGGTCCAGGGAGTCGGCGAGCTGGGGCAGGCGCACGGCGACGGCGTCGACGCCCTGCCAGGTGAGCACGACGTCGTCGGGGCCGGCCTCGTCGGGCGGGAGGAGTTCACCCCCCATGGCGTCGACCAGCGGCTTGACGGCCGTGATGAACGGTTCGTCCCCGGTCCCGGTCACTCGGCACCCTCCTCCGCCGCGTCGACCACGTTGACCTGCAGCGAGATCCGGGTGGCGCCGGCCCGCAGCGTCGTGCGCAGCAGCGCGTCCACGGCGCCGAGCACGGCGTCCGCGCCGCCCTCCGCCGTGTTGCCGAACGGCCCGACGTCCACCGCGTCCAGCTCGGCCGCCTCGATCACCTCGCGGGCGGCCACCGCGTGCGCGGGCGCCTCGTCGAGGTCGAACGGCTCCGTCGTGAACTCCACTCTCAATCGCACGCGCACAACCTAACGCCATGCCGGTCCTCGTAGGTCGCCGGTTTTCCGCGGGTGCTCTTGACAGGCCTCCCCGGCCACAGGCAGTCTTCCATTAAGCAGAAACGAACTTCCGTCATACGGAATCACGACACGGAAGGGAGCGCCGACCCCCATGGGATTCGCAGAGCAGCGCTTCAACGTCAACCTGTCGATCCTCTTCACGGAACTCCCGCTCCTGGAGCGCCCCGCGGCCGCCGCCGCGGCGGGCTTCACCGCGGTCGAGCTGTGGTGGCCCTGGGTCGACTCCCCCACCCCCGAGCAGTCCGAGCTCGACGCCCTGAAGAAGGCGATCGAGGACGCGGGCGTCCGGCTCACCGGCCTGAACTTCTACGCCGGGCAGCTGCCCGGCCCCGACCGGGGCGCGCTGTCCGTCCCGGGCGAGGAGTCGGAGAGGTTCCGCGCCAACATCGACGTGGCGGCGGACTTCGCCCGGTCGCTGGGCTGCACGGCACTCAACGCGCTGTACGGCAACCGCGTCGGGGGCGCCGACCCGGCCGAGCAGGACGCGCTGGCCCTGGAGAACCTGGTCCTCGCGGCCCGCGCGGCCCACCGCGTCGGCGCGATCCTGCTGATCGAGACACTCAACCAGCCGGAGTCGCCGCTGTACCCGCTGGTCAGCGCCCCGGCCGGGATCGGCGTCGTCGACAAGGTCAACGAGGCGACGGGCCTCGGCAACGCACGCTTCCTCATGGACCTGTACCACCTGTCCATGAACGGCGAGGACCTCCCGTCGGTGATCGAGCGGTACGCGGCGAAGACGGGCCATGTGCAGATCGCCGACAACCCCGGGCGCGGCGCGCCCGGTTCGGGCTCGCTGCCCCTCGAGGACCTCCTCGACCAGCTGGCGAAGGCGGGTTACGAGGGGTGGGTCGGCCTCGAGTACAAGCCGGGCGACCGCCCGAGCGCCGAGGCCTTCGACTGGCTCCCCCGCGAAGCGCGCGCCGCCCGCTGAACTCCCTCACCGAAAGGCACATTTCATGAGCACGCTCCCCAAGGTCGCCTGGATCGGCCTCGGCATCATGGGCTCCCCCATGTCCGAGAACCTGATCAAGGCGGGTTACGACGTCACCGGCTTCACGCTGGAGCAGGACAAGCTGGACCGGCTGGCCGCAGCCGGCGGCACGGCCGCCGCCTCGATCGCGGAGGCCGTCCGGGACGCCGACGTGATCGTCACCATGGTGCCGGCGTCCCCGCAGGTCGAGGCCATCTCCTACGGGCCCGACGGCATCCTCGAGAACGCGAGGTCCGGTGCGCTGCTGATCGACATGTCGTCGATCACCCCGCAGACCTCCGTCGACCTGGCGAAGGCCGCCGCGGGCAAGGGCGTCCGGGTGCTGGACGCCCCCGTGTCCGGCGGCGAGGCCGGCGCCGTCGAGGCCGTGCTGTCCATCATGGTCGGCGGCGAGCAGGCCGACTTCGACGCCGCGAAGCCGCTCCTCGAGGCGCTCGGCAAGACCATCGTGCTGTGCGGCCCGCACGGCTCCGGCCAGACCGTGAAGGCCGCCAACCAGCTGATCGTCGCCGTGAACATCCAGGCGTGCGCCGAGGCCGTGGTCTTCCTGGAGAAGTCGGGCGTGGACCTGAAGGCCGCGCTGGACGTCCTCAACGGCGGCCTCGCCGGCTCGACCGTGCTGACGCGGAAGAAGGACAACTTCCTGAACCGCGACTTCAAGCCGGGCTTCCGCATCGACCTGCACCACAAGGACATGGGCATCGTCACCGACGCCGCCCGCACCGTGGGCGCCTCGCTGCCCGTCGGCGCCGTGGTGGCCCAGCTGGTCGCCGGCCTGCGCGCCCAGGGCGACGGCGGCCTGGACCACTCGGCCCTGCTGCGGGCCGTGGAGCGCCTCTCCGGCGCCCGGCTCTGACGCGGCCCCGAGACTTCCGGGCGGTGCCGCCGCCGACATCTGTCCTGTCGCGCCCAGGCGACGGCGCCGCCCGGAATCAACTTCAACAATTTGTTGACGCCCGCTCGCCCCGAACTTAGGCTCCACAAAGCGGAAATAGTTTTCCGCTGCCACTCGTACGGAAGGTCCACGATGTCGAAGCGCGTGCTCACGACCGAGTCCGGCGCCCCGGTCGCCGACAACCAGAATTCCGCCTCCGCCGGCATCGGCGGACCGCTCCTCCTCCAGGACCAGCACCTCCTGGAGAAGCTGGCGCGCTTCAACCGCGAGCGCATCCCGGAGCGCGTGGTGCACGCACGCGGCTCGGGCGCCTACGGCTACTTCGAGGTGACCGACGACGTCACCGGCTTCACGCACGCCGACTTCCTGAGCAGCGTCGGCAGGCGCACCGAGGTGTTCCTGCGCTTCTCGACCGTGGCCGACTCGCTCGGCGGCGCGGACGCGGTCCGCGACCCGCGCGGCTTCGCCGTCAAGTTCTACACCGAGGAGGGCAATTACGACCTCGTCGGAAACAACACCCCGGTGTTCTTCGTCAAGGACCCCATCAAGTTCCCCGACTTCATCCACTCGCAGAAGCGCGACCCCTTCACGGGCCGTCAGGAGGCGGACAACGTCTGGGACTTCTGGGCGCACTCCCCCGAGGCCACGCACCAGGTGACCTGGCTGATGGGCGACCGCGGCATCCCGGCGTCGTACCGCCACATGAACGGCTACGGCTCGCACACCTACCAGTGGACGAACGCCGAGGGCGAGGCCTTCTTCGTCAAGTACCACTTCAAGACCAATCAGGGCGTCCGCTGCCTGAGCGGCGAGCAGGCGGCCGAACTCGCGGGCACGGACCCGAACTCGCACCAGACGGACCTGCTGCAGGCCATCGAGCGGGGCGTGAACCCGTCCTGGACGCTGTACGTGCAGCTCATGCCGGCGGCCGAGGCGGCGGACTACCGCTTCAACCCGTTCGACCTGACCAAGGTGTGGCCGCACAACGACTACCCGCTGCGGCGCGTGGGCCGCCTGGTGCTCGACCGCAACCCGGACAACGTCTTCGCCGAGGTCGAGCAGGCCGCGTTCTCCCCGAACAACTTCGTGCCGGGCATCGGTCCCTCGCCGGACAAGATGCTCCAGGGCCGGCTGTTCGCCTACGCGGACGCCCACCGCTACCGCCTGGGCGTCAACCACACGCTGCTGGCCGTCAACGCCCCCCGGGCGACCGTCGCGAGCAACTACGGCCGGGACGGCCTCATGGCGGTCAACTCCCAGGGCCGGTACGCCAAGAACTACGAGCCGAACTCCTCCGAGGGCCCGGCGGAGACCGGCCGTCCGCTGTCGGCCCCGCTCGCGGTGCACGGCCACACGGGCACCCACGAGGCGCCCCGGCACACCAAGGACGACGACTTCTTCCAGGCGGGCGAGCTGTACCGCCTGATGTCGGCCGAGGAGAAGTCCCGGCTGATCGCCAACATCGCCGGCGGCCTCTCCCAGGTCACCCGCGACGACGTGATCGAGAAGAACCTGGCCCACTTCCACGCCGCCGACCCGGAGTACGGCAAGCGCGTGGAGGAGGCGGTCCGCGCCCTGCGCGAGGACTGACCCGAACGGCCCGCGCACGACCGTACGGCCCGGATGAGGGGTGGCCGGCCGGACGTGCGCGGGCGAGGCAAGGACCGCGGCGGCGTGCGAGCCAGTGCGGTGGTGAAGGTCCCGGGCCCTCCTTCTTCGACCTGAGGGAAGGAGTGCCGCGGTTCTGTCGCATCCGCCGCGGTCCCAGCCGTTTCCCGCAGTGCCCCGAGACTCCGTCCGGCGGCGCGAACGTACTGTCGCGCCCAGCCTCGCACCGCCGGGCGGCCACAACCACATACCCCACCGGCCGAGGGGGGGGCGGGGGGGGCGGGGCCCCCCCCCCCCGCCCAGCCGCGGCCCCGGGGGGGGACGGCCCCCGTTAGGCGGCGTGTGTATGGAATAAACAAACAACCCCGCA
>NZ_JBIWOE010000022.1:66620-99297 GCF_044767585.1 Streptomyces sp. NPDC101225 | reverse complement strand
CAAGCGCCGGGCCCCCCCCCCCCGCCCCCCGGGGGGCCCCCCCACCCCCCCCCCCCCCCCCCCGCGGGGGGGGGGGGGGGGCGCCCCCCCCCCCGCCCCCCGATCCGGTGCACCGGGGTGCGAAGCGCCTGCTTTCGCAGGAGTCTGAAGGCATGACACATCCACCGCGGCATCCGCACATCGTGGTGCACTCGCCGGCCCTGGACGGGTCCCGGCGGGTCACGGAGGGCGACGAGACGCTGGGGATCGCCACACACGTGGACGACGTGAGCGAGATCCTGCGGCTGGCCGACCTGTACGTCACCGACGTCGAGGGCAGCGAGCTCATCGAGTGGCAGGGCGGCGGGCCCGACGACTGGCCCGGCCTGTCCGAACACCACGAGCAGGCGTGAGCGCGCGCGTACGCCCCCGGACGTAGGACGTCTACGCCATCCTCAAATGAAGCTCTGAACACGGTTCAAGAGGCTTCAACCGCCCCCGGGGAAGGGCACATTGTTGTCACGCGGAGCCCGCCGGCACGGGGGCGGCGGGCTCCGCGAGGGGGGTGCGATGGCCAGCCAGGTCCACGACGGTCGTGCTGGAGCCGCACGACGTGGCGCTGATACGGGGCGGCCGCCGGGCCGCGGTCACGGTCGCCGTGCTCGATCTGCATCTGCGCGGCGTGGTCCGCGCGGGCCGGGCGGGCACCATGCGGGCCTCGGGACCGGCCACCGGCGCCGCCCTCGCACCGCTGGCCAAGGCCGTGCACGCGGCGCTCCACCGGCCCGCGGGCATGGGCCAGCTGCTGGAGCGCCGGGGCGTGCGCACGGCGCTCGCCCAGGCACGCTCCGCACTCGGCTCCGGCGGGCTGCTGCGGTCCTTCCCGCCCGGCCGCACCGGCGCCGCCCGCAGACGGCTGAAGGAGCTGCGCGACCGGCATCCGCTGCCCGCGGACCGGGCCGGCCTGCCGGCCGAGGAGATCCTGTTCGCCGTCGCCCTGTACGGGGACCGGGCGCTGACGGCCCTCGTACCGCGCTTCGCCCGGGACGCGGGGCTGACCGGCCGGGGCGGCACGACGGAGCGTGAACTGCCCGGCGCCTCCTGCGGCAGCGGCGGCGGCCCGAGCTGCGGCTCGGTGTGACGGCCCCGGCACGCGCGAAGGGGCGGCCCGTCCGACCGGACGGGCCGCCCCTCTTCCGCGTTCGGCCGGTCAGACCTTCAGCGTCCTGATCGAGGTCGGGGCGTGCCCCGGCTCGGTCGCGATCTCCTCGAACTCGGTCACGTTGCCGATGTCGTTGCTGGTCGACATGGAGATGTTGGTGACGCGCTCCAGGATCGCCTCGACGACCACCGGCACCTGGAACTCGGCCGCGAGCTTCTTGGCCTGCTCCAGGGCCGCGCCCAGTTCGGCCGGGTCGGTCACCCGGATCGCCTTGCAGCCGAGGCCCTCGGCGACCTTGACGTGGTCGACGCCGTAGACGCCCAGCTCGGGCGAGTTGATGTTCTCGAACTCCAGGTTGACCTGGAAGTCGATCTCGAACGCCCGCTGCGCCTGGCGGATCAGTCCCAGGTAGGAGTTGTTGACCAGGACGTGGACGTAGGGGATCTTGTGCTGCGCGCCGACCGCCAGTTCCTCGATCATGAACTGGAAGTCGTAGTCGCCGGAGAGGGCGACGACCTGCGCCTCCGGGTCGGCCGTGGCGACACCCAGCGCGGCCGGGATCGTCCAGCCGAGCGGGCCCGCCTGGCCGCAGTTGATCCAGTGCCGCGGCTTGAAGACGTGCAGCATCTGGGCGCCGGCGATCTGCGAGAGGCCGATGGTGGAGACGTACCGGGTCTCCGGCCCGAAGGCCTTGTTCATCTCCTCGTAGACGCGCTGCGGCTTGATCGGGATGTCGTCGAAGTGCGTACGGCGCTGGAGCGTCGCCTTCTTCTCCTGCGCGGCGGCGGCCCAGGCGGCGCGGTCGGGCAGCCGGCCCGCGGCCTTCCACTCCCGTGCCACCGCGACGAACAGCTCCAGCGCGGCCTTCGCGTCCGACGCGATGCCGTAGTCGGGGGCGAAGATCTTGCCGATCTGGGTGGGCTCGACGTCGACGTGCACGAAGGTGCGGCCGGCCGTGTAGACGTCCAGCTTGCCGGTGTGGCGGTTGGCCCAGCGGTTGCCGATGCCGAGCACGAAGTCGGACTCCAGGAACGTCGCGTTGCCGTAGCGGTGCGAGGTCTGCAGGCCCACCATGCCGGCGTTCAGCTCGTGGTCGTCGGGCAGGACGCCCCAGCCCATCAGGGTCGGGACGACCGGGGTGCCGGTCAACTCGGCGAACTCGACCAGCAGTTCGGCCGCGTCGGCGTTGATGATCCCGCCGCCGGCGACGATCAGCGGACGCTCGGACTCGTTCAGGAGCACGATCGCCTTCTCGATCTGGGCGCGGGTCGCGGCCGGCTTGTAGACGGGCAGCGGCTCGTAGGTCTCCGGGTCGAACTCGATCTCGGTGAGCTGCACGTCGATCGGCAGGTCGATCAGGACCGGGCCGGGGCGCCCCGAGCGCATCAGGTGGAAGGCCTGCTGGAAGACGCCGGGCACCTGCGCGGCCTCCAGCACCGTGACCGCCATCTTGGCGACCGGCTTGGCGATCGAGGCGATGTCGACGGCCTGGAAGTCCTCCTTGTGGATCACGGCGGTCGGGGCCTGGCCCGTGATGCACAGGATCGGGATGGAGTCGCCGGTGGCGGAGTACAGACCGGTGATCATGTCGGTGCCGGCCGGGCCCGAGGTGCCGATGCAGACGCCGATGTTGCCCGGGTGCGTACGCGTGTAGCCCTCGGCCATGTGCGAGGCGCCCTCGACGTGGCGGGCGAGGGTGTGGTGGACGCCGCCGGCGGCCTTGAGCGCCGCGTAGAAGGGGTTGATCGCCGCGCCGGGCACACCGAACGCGTTGGTGACGCCCTCGCGCTTGAGGATCTCAACTGCCGCGCGGGCAGCGGTCATACGTGCCATCGAGTACTCCTGCTTCGGCTGTCGGATTCGCACTCCCGGCGCGCCCCGCGGTGGCTCTTCCGTGTCGGCTTCTCCATGCTTTCCGCGCTATTCCACTATGCGGAAAGTTTCTTCTACTATCTGGAATCAAATGTAGGAGGGGGAAGGAAGGCAGTCAAGAGACGGACAAGCGGGCGCCCGCAGGAGGACGATGAGAGCCATGTCCGAGAGCGTCCCGGTGCGCTGTCCGGCCTGCCGGCGCGCACACCACTACACGGCGCCGTCCTACCGCTGCGTCTGCGGCGCCCGTGTCGTGCCCGCGCTGGACCGGCACGGGAGCGCGACGGCCGTCTCCCACGAGTCCTGGGAAGAGGGCTGGGTCACTTTGCGGTGCGCCGCGTGCGGCCGCGGCGACCAGTGGCCGCGGCCGGAGCTGGGCTGCCCGTGCGGCATCCTGCTGCGCGTGCCGATGGCGGAGACGGCCGGCGCGGCGAAGACGGCCACCCGGCCCGAACGCCCGCGCTCCCGCTTCCGGCCCGTGACCATCCACACCGCCCGGGACGCGGTGACGGCCACCGCCGTGTATCTGCGCTGGCTCGGCTACCGGGACATCCGCCGCGCCGACCAGCGGCCCCCGTCCGGCATCGGCCTCGCCGCGCGCGGCCTGGTGGCCCAGGTCGACCCGACCGCGCGGCCGGCCTCGCCGCGCGACGTGGAGTGCCTGTGGCTGACCGCCATGACGGAGTCGGCGGACTGCGTCTACTTCTCCCTGGCGGGCTACGCCGACGAGGCCCACACCCGCGCCGAGACCCTGGGCGTGCCCCTGTTCGTCCTCGCCCTCACGGGCACCCCGCAGCCGGTGAACGGCCCGGCGGACGAACTGGACGCCACCGGCGCCTGAGCACCGGTGGCGTCGCCGAGTGCCGACCGGCCCGCCCGCAACGGGACGTCAGTCCCCGTACTTCTCCCGCAGCTCCACCTTGCGCACCTTGCCCGACACGGTCATCGGGAAGGCCTCCAGGACCTGGAGCAGGCTCGGGACCTTGTAGTGGGCCAGACGGCCCTCGCAGTAGGCGCGGACGTCCTCGAGGGTCGGGGGGTCGGCCGGGTCGCGGGGGATGACGCAGGCGAGGACCTCCTCCCCGTACCGCTCGTGCGCCACGCCCACGACCTGGACGTCCCGGATCTTCGGGTGGCCGTAGAGGAACTCCTCGATCTCGCGCGGGTAGATGTTCTCGCCGCCGCGGATGATCATGTCCTTGATGCGGCCGACGATCTCGACGTAGCCGTCCTCGCGCATCGTCGCCAGGTCGCCGGTGTGCATCCAGCGGCCGGCGTCGACGGCCTCGGCGGTCTTCTCGGGCTCGTTCCAGTAGCCGAGCATCACGCTGTAGCCGCGGGTGCACAACTCACCCGCGCCGCCGCGCGGCAGGGTCACGCCGGTGGCCGGGTCGACGACCTTCACCTCGATGTGCGGCAGCACGCGGCCGACCGTGCCGGTGCGGTGCTCCAGGTCGTCGTCCATCCGGGTCTGCAGGGAGACGGGCGAGGTCTCGGTCATGCCATAGCAGATGGAGACCTCCTCCATGTGCATCTCGGCGACCACCCGCTTCATCACCTCGACCGGGCAGGGCGAGCCCGCCATGATGCCGGTGCGCAGCGAGGTGAGGTCGTAGCCGGCGAAGTCGGGCAGGCCGAGCTCGGCGATGAACATCGTCGGCACGCCGTAGAGGGAGGTGCAGCGCTCCTGCTGCACGGCGTCGAGAGTGGCCTTCGGCTCGAAGGAGGGGGCCGGGATGACGATGCAGGCGCCGTGCGAGGTGGCGGCGAGGTTGCACATCACCATGCCGAAGCAGTGGTAGAAGGGCACCGGCACGCAGATCCGGTCCTGCTCGCTGTAGGCGATCAACTCACCCACGAAATAGCCGTTGTTGAGGATGTTGTGGTGGGAGAGGGTGGCCCCCTTGGGGAAGCCCGTGGTGCCCGACGTGTACTGGATGTTGATGGGGTCGTCGCAGGACAGCGCCTCGTACGTCACCTCCGGCGTCGCGCGCCCGAGCAGCGCCTCCCAGCTCGGGTCGGCGATGTAGACGACCTCGCGCAGCTCGGCGCAGCGGCCGCGCACTGCGTCGACCATCGCCCGGTAGTCGCTCGTCTTGTGGCTGAGCGAGGCGAACAGCAGCGAGACGCCCGACTGCTTCAGGACGTACTCGACCTCGTGGGTGCGGTAGGCCGGGTTGATGTTCACCATGATCGCGCCGACGCGGGCGGTGGCGTACTGGACCAGGACCCATTCCGGGCAGTTGACCGCCCAGATGCCCACCCGGTCCCCCTTGGCGACGCCGCTCGCGCGCAGCGCCCGCGCGAGCCGCTCGACGTCCGCGCCGAACTCGGCGTACGTCCAGCGCCGCCCGGAGGGCACGTCGACGAGCGCCTCGCGGTCGGGCCAGGCCGCGACGGTCCGGTCCAGGTTGGCGCCGATGGTGTCCCCGAGCAGGACGGTCCCGCTCGTCCCGTGCGTGTACGACAGCTCACTCACCGGAAGTCCTCCTCGCGGTACTCCTGCTGCGAACCGGCGGCGGTCGCCTCGCGCAGCTCCACGCGGCGGATCTTGCCTGAGACGGTCTTGGGCAGCGCCCCGAACTCCAGCCGGCGGATGCGCTTGTACGGGGCGAGCACCTCGCGCGCGTGCTCGAAGATCACCTTCGCGGTGTCGGGCCCGGGCTGCCAGCCCTCGGCGAGGACCACGTACGCCTTGGGCACGGCGAGCCGCACCTCGTCCGGGGCGGGCACGACGGCGGCCTCGGCCACCGCCTCGTGCTCCAGCAGCGCGCTCTCCAGCTCGAAGGGGCTGATCTTGTAGTCGGAGGCCTTGAAGACGTCGTCGCTGCGGCCGACGTAGGTGATGTAGCCCTCGGCGTCCCGCGCGCCGATGTCGCCGGTGCGGTAGTAGCCGCCGGCCATCGCCTCCGCCGTGCGCTCCGGGTCGCCGTGGTAGCCGGTCATCAGGCCCACGGGCCGCGCCGACAGGTCGAGGGAGATCTCGCCCTCCGTGGCACCGGGCGCGCCCGTCACCGGGTCCAGCAGCTCGACCTTGTACCCCGGGCTCGGCCGCCCCATGGATCCGGTCTTGAGCCGCTGGCCGGGGCTGTTGGCGACCTGCACGGCCGTCTCGGTCTGCCCGAAGCCGTCCCGGATGGTGACGCCCCAGGCACGCCGGACCTGTTCGATGACCTCCGGGTTCAGCGGCTCGCCGGCGGCGACCGCCTCACGCGGCCTGGCGCGCAGCTGGGTCAGGTCGGCCTGGATGAGCATGCGCCACACGGTCGGCGGGGCGCAGAAGGTGGTGACGCCCGCGCGGTCCATCTCGGCCAGCAGCCGGGCCGCGTCGAAGCGCGTGTAGTTGTGGATGAAGACGGTCGCCTCGGCGTTCCAGGGCGCGAAGAGGTTGGACCAGGCGTGCTTGGCCCAGCCGGGCGAGGAGATGTTGAGGTGCACGTCGCCGGGCATGAGCCCGATCCAGTACATGGTGGCCAGATGGCCGATCGGGTACGAGGTGTGGGTGTGCTCGACCAGCTTGGGGCGGGCGGTGGTGCCCGAGGTGAAGTACAGCATCAGCGGGTCGTCGGCCAGCGTCGGGCCGTCCGGGAGGAACGGGGCGGGGACGACGGCGTAGGCGTCCTCGTACGGCTGCCAGCCCTCCACCGGCAGTGGGCCGACGCAGATGCGGGTGTAGGCGCCGGGCACGTCGTCGAACTTGGCCGCGTCCTCGGCCCGCACCACGACGTGCCTGACCCGGCCGCGCTCGACGCGGTCGCGCAGGTCGCCCGGCCCGAGCAGCGGGGTCGCGGGGATGACCACGGCCCGCAGCTTCATCGCGGCCAGCGCGGTCTCCCACAGCTCGACCTGGTTGCCGAGCATGACGAGCACGCGGTCCTCGGCCCCGACGCCCCGGTCGCGCAGCCAGTGGGCCACCCGGTCCGAGCGCTCGGACATCTCCGCGAAGGTGACCCGGACCTCGCTGCCGTCCTCCTCGACGATGTGCAGTGCGGTGCGGTCGTTGCCCTCGGCGATGACGTCGAACCAGTCGAGCGCCCAGTTGAAGTGCTCGGGCCGGGGCCAGCTGAACCCCTCGTAGGCCTTCGTGTAGTCCTCGCGGTGCTGCAGCAGGAAATCCCGGGCGCCCCGGAAGAGCTCCGTCGCCGTCGTCATCTGTCCTCCTCGTGCCGGACCATTGCCGGGCGGCTCTCTGCCATCGTGTAATCCGTGATGCAGGTCTCACTACCCCCGAACGGGGGTGTGTGCTGCAGGAAAGGGCGAGCAGGTGACAGCAGACGCGGCCTCAGCGGTCGAGATACGCAACGCCTTGGTGCGGCTGCGGCGCGCCACCGGGCTGCCCGTGGCCTTCGGCGGACTGGTGGAGGCGGGCCGGCACCACGTGCGCATCAGCGAACTCAACGGCGCGGCCACGCTCGCGCTGAGCGGACTGCCCGTGAGCTCCGGAAACGGCCTGGGCGGCCGGGCGGTCGCACTCGCCCGGCCGTGCGCCGTCACGGACTACAGCTCGTCGCCGCAGATCAGCCACGAGTACGACATCCCGGTCGCCACGGAGGGCCTGCGGTCGATCCTGGCGGTGCCGGTGGTCGTGCGGCGCCGGGTACGGGGTGTGCTCTACGGTGCCCTGCGCACCGCCCAGCCGCTCGGGGACCGCACGCTGGACGCGGCGATGGTGGTGGCGCGGGACGTGGAGCAGGCGCTGGCCGTCGGGGACGAGGCGCGGAGCCTGGCGGCGGCCGCCCGCGCCGGGCGGGCACCGGACGCCGCCGCGGGCGCCGCCTGGGAGCAGGTGCGGGAGGCGCACGCGGCCCTGCGCGCGCTGGCGCCGCGGATCGCGGACCCGGCCGTGCGCGCGGAGCTGCTCGACGCGTGCGACCTGCTGACCCCGGAGGCGGCCGGCGGGGAGGTGCGCCTGGCCCCGCGCGAGCTGGATGTGCTCGCCTGCGTCGCGGCCGGCGCCACGAACGCGGCCGCCTCGGAGCGGCTCGGGCTGCGCCCGGAGACCGTGAAGAGCTACCTGCGGTCGGCCATGCGCAAGCTGGGCGCGCACACGCGGGGGGAGGCGGTCGCCGCGGCGCGTCGCACCGGGCTGCTGCCGTAGCCGGGGGGCGCCACGCCGAAGGTCATCTATTCTTGCCACCGACCTTTGAATTTCCCCATGCGACACCATTGTTATATCCCTCACCACCTCTTCCGTCCGGATTTCAAAGAGACATTGCCTAGAATTTGGTGGGGACACGACACGTGGAGGGGAGCGGACCGTGCGAGGGGACTTCAAGGAGCCTGCCCGATGCCGCCCCGACCTGGTCATCGGCCGGGCGGAGCCGTTGAACGCGGCGCGTGAGCAGCTCGCCCGCGGCGGCAGCGTCCTGCTCCACGGTCCCGCCGGAATAGGAAAGTCGACCGCTCTGCGGGCTTTGGCCACCGATTACGGGACGGCCGCGCGTACGGTCTTGCGCTGCTCCGCCACCGAGTCCGAATCGCATCTCCCGTTCCTGGCGCTGGCGGACCTGTTCGGGCTGGTCGCGGACGAGGTCTCCGGCAAGCTCCCGGCCGCCCAGCGCACGGCCCTGGAGTCGGCGCTCACCGGCCGCGGCGAGTCCACCCTCCAGCGCGACGGCCTCGCCCTGCGCCTGGCCGTGCTCTCCGTCCTGCGGGCGCTGGCCGCCGAGGGCCCCGTGCTGCTCGTCGCCGACGATCTGCAGTGGCTGGACTCGGCGAGCGCCGAACTCCTCGGCTTCGCCGCCCGCCGCCTCGGCGACACCCCCGTGCAGCTGCTGTGCGCGGTGCGCACCGAGGGCCAGGAGGAGTACGACCGCCATCTGCGCGCCACGCCGCCCGACACCCTGGCCGTGCGGATCGGGGCGCTCTCCCGCGGCCAGGTCTCCGCCCTCCTCGACCACCGCGGCTACACCGGCCTGCCCCGCTCCACGGTCCGCGACATCCACCGCACCAGCGGCGGCAACCCGCTCTTCGCCCTCGAACTGGGCCGCGCCCTGGCCGAGAACCCGACCCCGCCGCGGCCCGGCGAGCCGCTGCCGGTGCCCACCTCGCTGCGCACCCTCGTGCTGAACCGGCTGGACCTGCTCTCCGACGAGGCCCGCCGCACGCTCCTGGTGGCCAGCGCCGGCGCCCGGCCCACGCTGGCCCTGCTGCACGCGGCCGGCCGGGACGACGCCGAGGCCGAGACGGTCCAGGCGGCCGAACTCGGGCTGCTGGCAACGGAACCGGAGGGCCCCGCCGTACGCTTCGCGCACCCGCTGGTCTCCGCCGCGCTGTACGCGGAGGCGCCCGCGCAGGAGCGGCGCGCCGCGCACGCCGCGCTGTCCACGGCGGCCTCGGACCCGATCGAGCGGGCCCGCCACCTCGCCCTCGCGACCACCGGCACCGACCCGGAGGCGGCCGCCCGGCTCGCCGAGGCCGCCGCCCTGGCCCGGGACCGCGGGGCGCCCTCGGTCGCCGCCTCGCTCGGGCTGCTCGCCGCCCGGCACACCCCCGCCGCCGACGAGCCGGGCCCGGACGAGCGCCGGCTCCAGGCCGCCGAGGACGCGATCACCGCCGGCGAGGTGGACCTCGCCCGGGACATCGCCCGCGACGTGCTGACCCGGGCCACCGCCGCCGCGGACCGGGTGCGGGCCTGGATGGTCGTCATCGAGGCGGCCGGGCAGGCGCTCGGCGACGTCGACACGGTCTACCCGCAGGCGCTCGCCGACGCCGGCGACGACGCGGGGCTGCTCGCCCTGGTCCACTACCAGCTGGCCTGGCGCGGGCTGGTCGTGGAGGGCGACTTCGCGGAGGGCCGGGAGGAGGCCGCGCACGCGGCGGAGCTCGCCGCCCGCGCCGGCGACCGCCGCACCGAGCTCCTGGCGCTCGCCTTCCAGGCACAGACCGAGAACCTGATGGGCCACCCGGACGCCCCCGCGACCATCAAGCGCGCGCTCAAGGAGCCCCAGGACCCGCAGGTCGCCTGCCACCACAACGGCACGGGCGCGACCCGCTACCGCTGGCTCATCATGAGCGACCAGCTGCCCGAGGCCCGCAGCACCGTCAACGCCCTGCTGCGCGAGGTGCGCCGGCGCGGCATGGTCGAGAGCGAGGTGCACTTCGTGCGCCTGCTCGCCGAGACCGAACTGCGCTCCGGGCACTGCGGCCGGGCCCTCGACCTGGCCCGGGAGAGCATGCGGCTGGCCCGTGACTCCGGGATCGGCGAGATCCCCTCGGCCGTGCTCGACTCCCTCGCCGAGGCCTCGGGCGGCGACCCGGAACGGGCGCTGGCGCTGGCGCGGGAGGCGGTGGAGCAGGCCGAGCAGGCCGGCGACCTGATGTACGTCTCGCGGGGACTGACCGCGCTCGGGCACGCCCAGCTCGTGGCCGGGGACAGCGTGGGCGCGGTGGGCTCGCTGCGCCGGGTGCGGGAGCTGGAGCGCGGGCTCGGCATCACCGACCCGGCCCGCGGACGCTGGCACGGCGACCTCGCCGAGGCGCTCGTACGGACCGGCGAGCTCGACGAGGCGCAGCACCTCCTCGACGTGGCGCGCGCCCACGCGCTGCGGCTCGGGCGGGAGAGCGTGCTCGGGGTGCTGGACCGTGCCGAGGCGCTGGTGCGGGCCGCGCGCGGGGAGCACGAGGCCGCGCTCGCCCAGCTGACGTCGGCACAGGACCGGCTCGGCAAACTGGGGTACGGCCTGGAGGAGGCACGAGCCGCGTTCGCCCTGGCGTCGCTGCGCCCCGGTCGCCCGGGACCGACGTCGTACGACGAGGCGGCCCGGCTGTTCCGGCGCTGCCGGGCGCTGCCGTGGCTGCGCCAGGTGGAGGCGGCCGCCGCGGCGAGCCGGGTGGAACCGATCGCCCCCGCGGCCACGTCGGAGGGGCTGGAGGGTCTCGCCTCGATGGAACGCCAGGTCGCCGCGCTCGTGATGGAGGGCGCGACCAACCGGGAGATCGCCGCCCGGCTGTTCATCAGCGTGAAGACCGTCGAGGCGACCCTGACCCGGGTCTACCGCAAGCTGGGGATCCGCTCGCGTGTGGACATCGTCCGTTTGGCCGCCGCACGGCGCGCGAAGTGACGGCGCGCCAGGTTAACTGAGGCGGACCGAGGGTTTTCCCTCACCCCAACCCGCTAGGGGGTTCCCTCATTGGGAGCCGGGGTTCTGGGTCCTAGCGTGATGGACGTGCCGCTCGCCCGGGCATACGGGGGTCGGTCCCGCGACCCCCGTGCTACGCCCCCACCCGTGCGACCCCCCACCGGCAACCCCCGTTGAGGAGACTCATGTTCGGGCTCACCCGTGCCAGACCGGCAGCCGCAGTCGTGGCCGCGACCGCCTCGGCGGCCGCCACCGCACTGCTCGGCGCGCCGTCCGCGGCAGCCGCGCCCCAGCCCATCGTGGGCGGCACGACCACCACCACAACGGCCTATCCCTTCGTCATGCAGATCACCGACGCCTCGCAGAACCAGTTCTGCGGCGGCACCCTCGTCTCGGCCACCAAGGTGGTCACCGCAGCCCACTGCATGGCCGGGGAGACTCCCGGCGCCGTCCGCGTCGTCGGCGGCCGCACCTACCTCAACGGCACCGACGGCACCGTCAGCGAGGTCAGCGGGATCTGGGTCGACCCCGACTACACGGATGCCACCCGGGGCGACGACGTCGCCGTACTGACGCTCTCGACGCCGATGCCGTACACGGCGGCCGAGTACGTCACGTCCGCGGACACCTCGGTGTACGCGGCCGGCACCACCGCCCGCATCCTCGGATGGGGCACCACCTCGGAGAACGGCAGCTCCTCCCACCAGCTGCGGACCGCGACCGTCCCCGTCGTGGCCGACTCGGGCTGCCAGAGCTCCTACGGTTCGGACTTCGTCCAGTCCGACATGGTTTGCGCCGGATACTCCTCCGGCGGCGTGGACACCTGCCAGGGCGACAGCGGCGGTCCCCTGCTCATCGGGGGCGTCCTGGCAGGGATCACTTCCTGGGGCGAAGGGTGCGCGGAGGCGGGCTACCCGGGTGTCTACACCCGGCTGACCACCTTCTCCGACCTGGTCACCGAGCAGATCGGCACGTGACCCGGAAGGACTCCTGAGCACCCCTCAGGTGAGAGACAAGGGGGCGTTGCGGGCTACCACGAGCCGCCCGCAGCGCCCCCTTTCCAGTGCCCGCCACCGGCCCGCGGATCAGCTCTCGTGGTCGCCGCAGGCCCGCAGCAGGGCGTCCAGGTGCGGGGGCGGGGCGGCGGTGGACACGGCGAGGCCCGTCGGCACCGAGAGGCCCGGCGCCCGGAACGGCACGAAGGCGACGCGGGGACTGCGCAGCACGCGCGCGTGGGCGGCGTAGACGACCGTCCACGACGGCCGCGTCCCGACGGCGGCGAGGCTCTCGCGCAGCGAGCCGCCCGCCCCTCCGGGCAGCGGATCGAAGCCGGCCTCGCGGCAGGCGCCGTGGACCAGGTCGACCAGGGCGGGGTTGTTGCGCCGCTCGGTGAGGCTCAGCGGCAGCCGGGCCAGTTCCCCGATGCCGATCTCCGCGCGCCCGGCGAGCGGGTGCGTGGCCGGGAGCGCGGCCAGCAGAGGGTCGGGCCACAGGGGCAGGACGCGTACGCCCGGCACGGGCTCGACGGCCCGGACGAACGCGGCGTCGAGCTGCCCGTCCGCGACCCGGGCCAGCCGTTCGCCGGCCGGGAGGGCGAACAGCTCCACGGGCACGTCCGGCGCGCGCAGGGCGAACGCGGCGAGCACCCGGTCCGGGCGCGTGCCGGCCCCCCTGCCGGTGCCGAGCCTGAGGCCCGGCGGCGGGACGACCGCGGCACGCGCCTTCTCGGCGGCGGCCAGTACCGTGCGCGCCTCGGGCAGCAGGCGCCGCCCCGCCGCGGTGAGGCGTACGCGGCGCGGGGTGCGGTCGAACAACTCGGCGCCCAGCTCCCGTTCCAGACGCTGTATCTGCATGCTCACCGCGGACTGGACGATGTGCAGACGCTCGGCCGCCCGTCCGAAGTGCAGCTCCTCGGCGACCGTGACGAAGCAGGCGAGCTGCCGCAGTTCCATGGACCCGACTCTAGGGCCTGTCGCGACAGGCCCTGGCGGGGAGCAGGCGGGCCCTGTTTCAATGAGCGCCCGGACAGGAGTGATACGCATGATGTCCACGGACCGTCTCCTCGCCTTCGCCGTGATGTCCCTTCTGGTCATCGTGATCCCGGGGCCCGGCGTGCTGTTCGTCATCGGCCGGGCGCTCGCCCACGGCCGACGCACCGCCGTGGCGACGGCGATCGGCAACGTCTTCGGCTCGTACCTGCTGGTGGTGGCGGTCGCGGTCGGCATCGGCTCGCTGGTGGAGCGCTCGCTGACGGTCTACCTGGCGGTGAAACTCGCCGGCGCCGCCTACCTCGTGTACCTGGGCGTGCACGCCTTCCGGCACCGCAGGGAGCTGAAGGCGTCGGCCATCAGCACCCGTTCGGACGAGCCGGCGCGGGGTGATCTGCGCACCGTGCTGGACGGTGTGCTGGTCGGGGTCACCAATCCGAAGGGGGTGGTGTTCTTCGCCGCCGTGCTCCCCCAGTTCGTCGACCACCCGGCGGGCCACGTTCCCGTGCAGATGCTGCTGCTCGGCCTGATCCCGATCTCGATCGGCCTGGTCACGGACACCCTCTGGGGCCTGACCGCGTCGGCGGCCCGCGCCTGGTTCGCCCGCTCCGACCGACGACTGTCGCTGATCGGCGGCGCGGGCGGGTTCACGATGATCGGGCTGGGCCTGACGGTGGCGGTGACGGGCCGCGCCGACTGACGCCCGCCGCGGCGCCGGTCAGCCCCGCGGGATCACGGTCCCGAACCGGATGTCGTACGACGCCTGCGGATGCATGGCCGCGAGCATCCGCGCGCCCTCCTCGGCCAGTTCCTCCCGCTCGCGCCCGCCGGGCGTGCCGAAGGGCTCGATGACGAGCGCGTCGTCCGTCAGCTTCCACACCCCGGCCAGGAAGCCGTCGAGGAGGAAGGTGCGGTGCACCACGTTCCCCACCCAGCTGCGGCCCCGGTAGGCGGCGGGGACGACCCGGGTGCGGTCGGCGTGCGAGAGCAGCAGGTTGTCGAACTCGGGCAGGAAGCGCGGCGGGGCGGGGGTGTCCGGGTCGGGGCGGGGGGCGTCGGGGAGGTCGAAGAGCTCGACGCCGTTCTCGTCGCGGAAGACGGCCAGCCGGGGGCGCAGGCGCTCGAAGGGCTCGCGCAGCCGGGTCAGCCCGGCCCAGGTCTGCATGTCCTTGACGGAGGCGGGGCCGAAGGCGGCGAGGTAGCGCAGGACGGTCGCGTCGACGTCCGGCGCCGCCTCGGCGGGCCGGCCCAGCCAGTGCTCGGCGGTGGTCAGGGCGACCTGGCCGCTCCTGCCCCACAGGCCGCGCGGGGTGACCTGGACGAGCGGGAGCGTGCAGCGGGCGGCGATGCCGAGGGACTGCGGGTCGGCGCCGGGCCACTCGGCCAGCAGCGCCTCGCGCAGCTCCTTCATGGTGCGCGGCTCGGCCTCGACCAGCTCACGGGCGAGCGCGGCGAGCCGGCCGAGGTCGACACCGGCGAGCCCCTTGCGGAAGGCGGTCAGTTCGCGGTCGCGGGCCGGCTGGACGAGCGGGCGCAGGGTGAGGCAGTCGTCGGCGGTGTGGGTGTGGATGGTCGAGCGCAGGGTGACGATGCGGACGACCTCGCGGTCCGCCATCAACGCGGACAGGTCCTCGGGGAGGAAGCCGTCGAGCCGGGCGGCGAGCGCGTAGTAGGGCGGCTTGACGTTCTGCGCCTGCAGCCCGAGGAGATGCGACACGGCCGCCTTCGCGTCCAGCGGTGACCGGTGCAGCAGCAACTGCCGTTGCAGGGTTGCGCGGTTGAGCGCGCGGGTGGTGAGCACGGGGCTCGTCGCGGTCGTCGTCCTCGGCCTGCTCGGCTTCGTCATGCTCCGCACGCTAGCCGTCCTTGCGGACACCTGCTGTCCGCAACTCTCACCGGATCCCGGACGCGCGGGCCACCGCGCGTTCGCACGGCCCGGATATCCTGCCCGGGATCACGCAGGCCGCAGGCACGAACCGGGAGGCAGCCGCATGTCCGAGCGACGCGCCCGTCCGGAGCACGCGAACGGGCGCAGGTCCGTCTGGCGCCGCGCGCCGGCCCCGCCGCAGCCGCCGTCGTCGAAGACCGCGCCGCCCGCGGCCGTGCCGGCGTCCGCGGAGCCGGCGGAGGTGGCCAGCGTCGTCCAGGCGGCGCTGTACCGGGACGGCGTCCGCGTCTCCTCGCCGGCCACCCTCGCCGACACCTACCGCGAACTGCGCGACCAGCCCTCCGGCATGGCGTGGATCGGCCTGGCCCGTCCCACCGACGCCGAACTCCTCTCCCTGGCGGCCGAGTTCGACCTGCATCCGCTGGCGGTCGAGGACGCGATGGAGGCCCACCAGCGCCCGAAGCTGGAGCGCTACGGCGACACCCTGTTCGTGGTCCTGCGCGCGGCCCGCTATCTCGACGCCCCCGAGGAGGTCGACTTCGGCGAGCTGCACGTGTTCGTGGGCCCCGACTTCCTCATCACCGTCCGGCACGGCGCCGCCCCCGACCTCTCCGCGGTCCGCCACCGTATGGAGGACTCCCCGGACCTGCTGAAGCTCGGTCCGGAGGCGGTCCTGTACGCCATTCTCGACGCGGTCGTCGACGGGTACGCGCCGGTGGTCGCCGGCGTCCAGAACGACATCGACGAGATCGAGACCGAGGTCTTCCGCGGCGACCCCGAGGTCTCCCGCCGCATCTACGAACTCTCCCGCGAGATGGTCGAGTTCCAGCGCGCCACCCGCCCCCTGGTCGGCATGCTGCACGGGCTGATCGCCGGGTTCTCCAAGTACGGCACGGACGAGGAGCTCCAGCGCCATCTGCGCGACGTCGCCGACCACGTCACGCACACCAGCGAGCGCGTCGACGGCTTCCGCCAGGCCCTGGCCGACATCCTCACGGTGAACGCGACGCTGGTCACCCAGCAGCAGAACGCGGAGATGCGGGCGCTCGCGCAGGCGGGGTTCGAGCAGAACGAGGAGATCAAGAGGATCTCCAGCTGGGCGGCGATCCTGTTCGCGCCGACGCTGGTGGGCACGATCTACGGGATGAACTTCCACGACATGCCGGAGCTGAGCTGGGGCTTCGGCTACCCCTTCGCGATCGGCCTGATGGGCGTGGTCTGCTTCAGCCTCTACGTGATCTTCAAGCGGCGGGGCTGGCTCTGACGGCGGCGCCCGGCGCCACGCCGCGGGCGGCCGAACGGGCGACCTCGCGTGTGTCAGCGGGGCGCGCGGGGTAGCGGGGCGCCAGGGTGGCCGCCATGAAGAAGACGATGCGCCTGCTGGCGCTGACGACCGTGCTGACCTGCCTGCTCGGCGCCGCCTCCGGCGGCCCGAAGGAGGGCGAGCAGTACTTCCGGCTCAAGCACCCGGTCACCGGTGTCGGCGCCCGCCAGGTGGTGGAGGTGTTCTGGTACGACTGCCCGGACTCCTACGCGTTCGAGAAGCCGCTGGAGAAGTGGGCCGCTCGGCAGAGCCCGCGGGTGAAGGTGGTGCGCATCCCCGCGGCCTGGACGGACCACCCCGACCAGCTCGCCTACGCCCGCCTGTTCTACACCCTCGACCGGCTCGGCCTCGCGGAGCGGGAGGCGCTCCCGGTCTTCCGCGCCGTACGCGACGAGCACCAGGACCTGACCACCGAGCGGCGGGTGCTGGCCTGGGCGGCCACGCGGGGGCTCGACGTGGACGCGGTGCGCACCGCCTACCGGTCCAAGGCCGTCGACGCCGAGGTCAAGGCGGCGCCCGCGCTCCGGGAGCGCTACCAGGTGGTCGAGGAGCCCACGGTGGTCGTGGGCGGACGCTTCCGTACGTCGCCGCTGCAGGTCGGCAGCGCCGCCGACACCGTCTCGGTGATGGACCACCTCTACCGCACCGCGTGATCCGCCGGAGGCCGTGCGGTACGGGGGTGCCGCCGGGGCGTCGGCGGCGGCGCCCGCGCGCTCGCCCAAGCGCATGACGTGCGGGTGAACATCGCTGCGTGCGGCGCGGATTGCCTACGATTCGTCGTGTGGTCAACTTCCTTCTCGAACGCACGGCACCGCTCCCCCTCGACGAGGCGTGGCGCCGCCTCACCCGGTGGCGCCGCCACGGCGACGTGGTCCCGCTGACCCGGGTCAGCGTGGTCCCGCCGGAGCCGACCCGGGTCGGCACGCTCGTCGTGGCCCGTTCGGGGATCTGGCCTCTCGCCTTCGACGACCCGATGGAGGTCACCGTCTGGCGCCCGCCGACCGAGACGGAGGGGGGCCTGTGCCGGCTGGAGAAGCGGGGCCGGGTCGTCACCGGCTGGGCCGAGATCGAGGTCCGCCCGGGACCGGGGGGCCGCAGCCGGGTGGTCTGGCGCGAGGAACTCGCCGTCTCCTTCCTCCCCCGCCTCGCCGACCCCCTCCTCGGCGCGGTGGCCCGCTCGATGTTCGGCCGGGCGGCGAACCGCCTCCTCAGGACGGAGTGAGGCGCCCGGAAGGTCCTGGGCCGATGCCTTCGAACGGTCCGTGAACCCGCCGGCGCCGGCGCGGCGCCGCGCGCGGTGATCCGGGCGAGTCCGCGGGGCAGGCCGCGCCGTACCGCTCAGGCCACCGACCCGATCCGTCCCACCGGCACCGCGGTGGTGTCGTGGTGGATCGGCGTGTGGGCGCCGGTGAGGGAGACGCCGGAGCCGCCCCGGCGGTTCGCGACGATCTCCGAGGCGATGGACAGCGCCGTCTCCTCGGGCGTACGGGCGCCGAGGTCGAGGCCGATCGGGGAGCGCAGGCGCGCCAGTTCCAGCTCCGTCACGCCGACGTCACGGAGGCGTTCGTTGCGGTCCAGGTGGGTGCGGCGGGAGCCCATGGCGCCGACGTAGGCGACGGGCAGGCGCAGCGCCAGCCGGAGCAGCGGCACGTCGAACTTGGCGTCGTGGGTGAGGACGCACAGGACGGTGCGGGCGTCCACGGACGTCCGCTCCAGGTACCGGTGGGGCCACTCGACGACGATCTCGTCGGCCTCGGGGAAGCGTGCCCTCGTCGCGAAGACGGGGCGCGCGTCGCAGACCGTCACCCGGTAACCCAGGAACGTGCCGATCCGCACCAGCGCCGACGCGAAGTCGATCGCACCGAACACGATCATCCGGGGGGCGGGCACGGACGACTCGACCAGGACCGTGAGCGGGGCGCCGCAGCGCGAGCCCTGTTCGCCGATCTCCAGGGTGCCGGTGCGCCCGGCGTCCAGGAAGGCACCGGCCTCCGCCGCGACCGTGCGGTCCAGTTCGGGGTGGGTGGCGAAGCCGCCCTGCCACGAGCCGTCGGGGCGCACCACGAGCGCCCGGCCCAGCAGTTCGGCGGGTCCGGCCACGATCCGCGCCACCGCCGCCGCCTCCCCACGGGCGGCGGCGGCGAGCGCGGACGCGACCGCCGGACGGGCGGGATCCTCGGCCCGTACCGGCGTGACGAGGATGTCGATGATGCCGCCGCAGGTCAGTCCGACCGCGAAGGCGTCCTCGTCGCTGTACCCGAACCGCTCCAGGACGGTGTCGCCGTCCTGGAGCGCCTGTTGGCACAGTTCGTACACGGCACCCTCCACGCAGCCCCCGGAGACCGAGCCGATCGCCGTGCCGTCGGCGTCCACCGCGAGGGCGGCGCCGGGCCGGCGGGGCGCGCTGCCGCCGACGGCCACCACGGTGGCCACGGCGAAGTCACGTCCCTGCTCGACCCACCGGTTCAGCTCCTCGGCGATGTCCAGCATCTGTCGGTCTCCTCACGGGGTTGCTGCGAAGGGCTGGGGCGCGGGCGGCTGAGCGGCTCCGGCGGAGCGCTCAGCGCACGCCCATCCAGCTCTCGATCGGGCTGAGTGCGAAGTAGATCAGGAAGATCGCCGTCAGGCCCCACATGAACGCCCCGATCTCCCGCGCCTTGCTCTGGGCGATCTTGATGGCGACGTAGGAGACGACTCCGGCCGCGACGCCCGCGGTGATGGAGTACGTGAACGGCATGATCACGACGGTCAGGAAGACGGGGATCGCGGTGCCGCGGTCGGCCCAGTCCACGTGGCGGGCGTTCATCATCATCATGGCGCCGATCACCACGAGGGCCGCGGCCGCGACCTCGCCGGGGACGATCGCCGTCAGCGGGGTGAAGAACAGGCACGCCGCGAAGAACAGGCCGGTGACCACGGAGGACAGGCCCGTGCGGGCTCCCTCGCCGACACCGGTCGCGGACTCGACGAAGACCGTCTGGCCCGACGCCCCGGCGACGCCGCCGATCGCGCCGCCCGCGCCGTCGATGAACAGCGCCTTGGACAGACCCGGCATCCGGCCCTGGTCGTCGGCCAGCCCGGCCTCGGTGCCGACGCCGATGATGGTGGCCATGGCGTCGAAGAAGCCGGCCAGCACGAGCGTGAAGACGATCATGCCGACGGTCATCGCGCCGACGCTGCCCCAGCCGCCGAACTCCACCTTCCCGAACAGCGAGAAGTCGGGCATGGAGACCGCGCTGCCGTGCAGTGCGGGTGGGCCGCTCGCCCACTGCTTCGGGTCGATGACGTCCAGTGCGTTGAGGACGACGGCGACCACGGTGCCGCCGACGATGCCGATCAGGATCGCGCCGGGGACGCCGCGCGCCAGGAGCATGAAGATCGCGAGCAGGGTGATCGCGAAGAGCAGCACCGGCCAGCCGGCGAGTTCACCGGCCGGGCCGAGGGTGACCGGAGTCGCCTTGCCCTGGTGCACGAAGCCGGCCTTCACCAGGCCGATCAGGGCGATGAACAGGCCGATGCCCATGGTGATGGCGTGCTTGAGTGCGAGCGGGATCGCGTTCATGATCATCTCGCGCAGGCCGGTGACGACCAGCAGCATGATGACCGCGCCGTACATCACGCACATGCCCATGGCCTGCGGCCAGGTCATCTGCGGAGCCACCTGCGAGGACAGCACGCCGGAGACGGACAGGCCCGCGGCGAGGGCGAGCGGCACCTTGCCGGCGAAGCCCATGAGCAGCGTGGTGAAGGCCGCCGCGAACGCCGTGGCGGTGATCAGGGCCTTCTGGCCGAGCGTGTCCCCCGCCGCGTCCTTGCCGGACAGGATGAGGGGGTTGAGCAGCAGGATGTACGCCATCGCCATGAAGGTGGTGACACCGCCGCGCACTTCTCGTGCGACGGAGGATCCTCGCTGGGATATGTGAAAGTACCGGTCGAGCCAGGACCTGCCGGCCGGGACGCGGGATCCTGCACCCGCGTCGTCGGCGGTGGTCGCCGGCTCCAGAGACTGCTGGGTCATGTGGGCCTACTCCCAAGGTTCACAGGGGCACCCGGCAGCGCCAGGGGGCGACTGCGGGATTTGGGATGGTGCTGCGGCCGCACGACCCGGGGGACGGCCCGAGACGAACGATCTGGTTTCTCCGGGCGGCGCGGAAGGTGTGACGTCCCGTGCGCCGCCCGGAGGTATTTCACACGGTGCCGGTGAGGTGCTCGGGCCGGACCGGGGTCCTGTTCAGTTCGAGACCGGTGGCGTTGCGGATCGCCGCGAGGACAGCCGGGGTCGACGACAGGGTCGGTGCCTCACCGATGCCACGCAGCCCGTAGGGGGCGTGGTCGTCGGCGAGTTCGAGCACGTCGACGGGGATGGTCGGCGTGTCGAGAATCGTGGGGATCAGGTAGTCCGTGAAGGAGGGGTTCCTGACCTTCGCCGTCGTGGGATCGACGATGATCTCCTCCATCACCGCCACGCCCAGGCCCTGGGTGGTGCCACCCTGGATCTGGCCGACGACGGAGAGCGGGTTGAGCGCCTTGCCGACGTCCTGGGAACACGCCAGTTCGACGACCTTGACCAGGCCGAGCTCGGTGTCGACCTCGACGACGGCGCGGTGCGCGGCGAAGGAGTACTGGACGTGGCCGTTGCCCTGGCCGGTACGCAGGTCGAAGGCTTCGGTCGGGCGGTGCCGCCACTCCTCCTCCAGCTCGACCACCTCGCCGTCCAGGACGTCCGCCAGGTCGGCGAGGACCTCGCCGCCGTCGGTGACGACCTTGCCGCCCTCCAGGAGCAGCTCGGCGGTGGCCCAGGCCGGGTGGTACGTGCCGAACTTGCGGCGGCCGATCTCCAGCACCCGCTCGCGGACGAGCTCGCAGGCGTTCTTCACGGCGCCGCCGGTGACGTAGGTCTGCCGGGAGGCGGACGTCGAACCGGCGCTGCCCACCTGGGTGTCGGCCGGGTGGATGGTCACCTGCGCGACGCCCAGCTCGGTGCGGGCGATCTGCGCGTGGACGGTGACACCGCCCTGCCCGACCTCCGCCATCGCGGTGTGCACGGTGACCACCGGCTCGCCGCCGACGACCTCCATGCGCACCTTGGCGGTGGAGTAGTCGTCGAAGCCCTCCGAGAAGCCGACGTTCTTGATGCCGACCGCGTAGCCGACGCCCCGTACGACGCCTTCGCCGTGGGTGGTGTTGGACAGGCCGCCGGGCAGCTGCCGTACGTCCGCGCCCTCGCTGGACTCCCACTGGCGCTCCGGCGGCATGGGCATCGCCTTGACGCGGCGCAGGAGTTCGGCGACCGGGGCCGGGGAGTCGACCGGCTGCCCGGTCGGCATGACGGTGCCCTGCTCCATGGCGTTGAGCTTGCGGAACTCCACCGGGTCCATGCCCAGCTTCGCCGCCACCTTGTCCATCTGCGCCTCGTAGGCGAAGCACGCCTGGACCGCGCCGAAGCCGCGCATCGCGCCGCAGGGCGGGTTGTTGGTGTAGAGGGCGATGGCCTCGATGTCGACGTCGTCGATCACGTACGGGCCGGCCGACAGGGACGAGGCGTTGCCGACGACCGCCGGGGAGGCGGAGGCGTAGGCGCCGCCGTCCAGCACGATCCGGCACTTCATGTGGGTGAGCTTGCCGTCCTTCGTGGCCCCGTGCTCGTAGAAGAGCTTCGCCGGGTGGCGGTGGACGTGCCCGAAGAAGGACTCGAAGCGGTTGTAGACGATCTTGACGGGCTTGCCGGTGCGCAGCGCCAGCAGGCAGGCGTGGATCTGCATCGACAGGTCCTCGCGGCCGCCGAACGCGCCGCCGACGCCGGCCAGCGTCATGCGCACCTTGTCCTCGCGCAGACCGAGCACGGGCGCGATCTGGCGCAGGTCGGAGTGGAGCCACTGGGTGGCGATGTAGAGGTGGACGCCGCCGTCCTCCTCCGGCACCGCGAGGCCGGACTCCGGGCCGAGGAAGGCCTGGTCCTGCATGCCGAAGGTGTACTCGCCCCGCACGATCACGTCGGCGCGCTTCGCGGCCTCGTCCGCGTCGCCGCGGACGATCGGCTGGCGGTGCACGATGTTCGGGTGCGGGACGTGGCCGAAGTGGTGGTCGTCGCGGCCCTCGTGGACGAGGACGGCGCCGGGCGCGGTCGCGGAGGCCTCGTCGGTGATGACCGGCAGCTCGCGGTACTCGACCTTGATCTTGGCGGCGGCGCGGCGCGCGGTCTCCGGGTGGTCGGCGGCGACGATCGCGACCGGCTCGCCGTGGTGGCGCACCTTGCCGTGCGCGAGGACCGGGGTGTCCTGGATCTCCAGGCCGTAGTTCTTCACCTCGGTCGGCAGGTCGTCGTAGGTCATGACGGCGTAGACGCCCGGGGTGGCCAGCGCCTCGCCGGTGTCGATGGACACGATCTCGGCGTGCGCGACCGTGGAGCGCAGGATCTGGCCCCACAGCATGTCCTCGTGCCACATGTCGGACGAGTACGCGAACTCGCCGGTGACCTTGAGGGTGCCGTCCGGGCGGAGCGTGGACTCGCCGATGCCGCCCTTGGTCTGCGACCCCTGGGTGATCTTGGTGGGAGCTCCGTTGGTGGGCATCGGGCTCAGACCGCCTCTCCCTGCCGGGCGGCCGCGAGGCGGACCGCGTCCATGATCTTCTCGTAGCCGGTGCAGCGGCACAGGTTGCCCGACAGCGCCTCGCGGATGTCCGCGTCGCTCGGGTTCGGGTTGCGCTCGAGCATCTCGTCGGCGGCGACCAGCAGACCGGGCGTGCAGAAGCCGCACTGGACGGCTCCGGCGTCGATGAACGCCTGCTGGATCGGGGAGAGTTCGCCGCCTTCGCCGGTCTGCGAGTCCTGGCCCTTGGCCGCCCACTGCCGGGCGTCCTGCAGGGACGTGCCGCACGCCCCCGAGGCGCAGCCGCCGCCCTCGGCGCGCTGCTTGGCGAAGTCCGCCAGGCCCTCGACGGTGACGACCTCACGGCCCTCGGCCTGCCCGGCCGCGACCAGGCAGGAACAGACCGGCACGCCGTCCAGGCGGACCGTGCAGGAGCCGCACTCGCCCTGCTCGCAGGCGTTCTTGGAGCCGGGCAGGCCCAGGCGCTCGCGCAGGACGTAGAGCAGGCTCTCGCCCTCCCAGACGTCGTCCGCCTCCTGCGGGCGTCCGTTGACGGTGAAGTTGACGCGCATTACGCAGCTCCCTCGGTGATGCGGCGGGCGCCGCGGTAGGACTCCCAGGTCCAGGTGAGCGTGCGGCGGGCCATGACGCCGACCGCGTGGCGGCGGTAGCTCGCCGTGCCCCGGACGTCGTCGATCGGGTTGCACGCGCCGGAGCACAGCTCCGCGAACTGCTTGGCGACCGACGGGGTGACGATCTTTCCGTTGTCCCAGAAGCCGCCCTCCTCGAGCGCCGCGTTCAGGAACTCCTCCGCGGCCTTCGCCCGGACGGGGGTGGGCGCGGCCGAGCCGATCCCGGTGCGGACCGTGCGGGTCGTGGGGTGCAGCGCGAGACCGAAGGCGCACACCGCGATCACCATCGCGTTGCGGGTTCCGACCTTGGAGTACTGCTGCGGCCCGTCGGCCTTCTCGACGTGCACCCACTTGATGAGTTCGTCCGCGGCGAGTGCGTTGCGCTTCACGCCGGTGTAGAACGCGTCGATCGGGATACGGCGGCTGCCGCGCACCGACTCGACCTCGACCTCGGCGCCGGCCGCCAGCAGGGCGGGGTGGGCGTCGCCGGCCGGGGAGGCGGTGCCCAGGTTGCCGCCGACACCGCCGCGGTTACGGATCTGCGGGGAGGCGACCGTGTGCGAGGCGAGGGCGAGACCCGGCAGCTCGGCGCGCAGGTTCTCCATGATCGCGGTGTACGGGACGGAGGCGCCCAGCCGTACGCTCTCCTCGCCGACCTCCCACTCGAAGAGGTCGCCGACGCGGTTCAGGTCGAGGAGGTACTCGGGCCGGCGGTGGTCGAAGTTGATCTCGACCATCACATCGGTGCCACCCGCAATCGGCACAGCGGTGGGGTGCTCGGCCTTCGCGGCGAGCGCCTCCTGCCAGCTGGCGGGGCGAAGGAAGTCCATTCCCGGCTCTCTTCTTCGTCTCGTGGTCGTACGGATCGAGCCAGATCGGGTGCGGCGGTCGCGGCTCGTTCATGTGCTGTTTACGCGAAGTGGAGCCAGTACACAGCGCCGTACTCCGCCGGGGTCAGTCACGGAAACCATGAAGGAGTTGGCTGGCCAGGCCGGGCATCTTGTAGATTCGTATGAACGGAGGTCATCAGTAACCTCTTGGTTTTCCTGTAGAAACGCAGGAAACAGCCTGGCAATCGAAGGATGCGCCGGACACGGCGGTCGCCGGGCGCCTGTCACCGGCCCTCCTCACCTCACATCGTAGATTTCGAGACAAAGAACGGCGGCGACGAGAATGCGGCTGCGCGCACTGCTGGACACCGACGCGCTGGGCCTGCGGCTGCTCGGCGGCGAGGACGAACTCGACCGCACCGTGCGCGGTGTGATGACGACGGACCTCCGCGATCCCAGCCGCTACCTCTCGGGCGGGGAGCTGGTCCTGACCGGACTGGCCTGGCGCCGGGACGCCGACGACTCGGAGCCGTTCGTACGCATCCTGGCGCAGGCCCAGGTGGCCGCGCTGGCCGCCGGTGAGGCGGAGCTGGGAGCCGTCCCCGACGATCTGGTCGCGGCCTGCCTGCGGCACCGGCTCCCGCTGTTCGCGGTGCACGAGTCGGTGGCGTTCGCGACGATCACCGAGCACGTGGTGCGCCAGGTGTCCGGCGAGCGCGCCGGCGACCTCGCGGCCGTCGTCGACCGGCACCGGCGGATGATGACCTCGGGCCCGGCGGGCGGCGGCCCGGACGTGGTCCTCGACCTGCTCGGCTCCGACCTGGACCTGCGGGCCTGGGTGCTCTCCCCCACCGGGCGGCTGATCGCCGGCCCCAAGGTCGCGGGGCCGCCCGGGATGCCCGCCGACCTCTGCGCCAAGCTGGCGGCGGAGCACCTGGCCGCCGTGCGCACGGGCCGGCGCGGGCCGCACCGGGTGACGCTCGGCCCGGCCACCTACAGCCTCTTCCCGATCCGGTCCTGGGGGCACCGCCCGGCGGCGGCCGGGGGCGGGCGTTCCGGTCAGGCCGCGCGGGACGTGCGCGAGACGGTGCTCTCCGACTGGCTGCTCGCCGTCGAGGCGGACGCCGGGGACTGGCCCGCGGAACGGCTCGACCTGCTCCAGGGCGTCACCCAGCTGATCTCGGTCGAGCGGGACCGCCGGGACGCGGCGCGCACGGTGCGCAGACGGCTGGCGCAGGAGGTCCTGGAGCTGGTGCAGTCGGGCGCGGCGCCCGCCGAGATCGCCGCCCGGCTGCGGGTGGCGGCGCCGGTGCTGCTGCCCGGCCTCGGGGCCGCCCCGCACTGGCAGGTGGTCGTGGCCCGGGTGGAGTGGGCGGGTGCGGACGTCGAGGCGGGGCCGGTCGCGCAGGCGCTCCTGGAGGAGATCCTGGTCGACCCGCTCGCCACCGGCCCCGAACCGTCCGACCGCATCGCCGTGGCGCACACGGGCGACGAGGCCATCGCGCTCGTACCGCTGCCCGCCGTCTCGGCCGAGCACGACGGCTCCGAGGCCGGGATCCTCGCCGACACGCTGCTGGAGTCCGTCCGGGACCCGCTGTCGGCGGGCCTGGACGACGACGGACAGGTCACGCTCGGCGTCAGCGCGGCCGTGCACTCGGCGGAGGGGCTGCGCGGCGCGCTGGAGGAGGCGCGGCACGCACGGCGGGTGGCGGCGGCGCGGCCCGGGCGGGTGTGCGCGGCGGGCCACCAGGAGCTGGCCTCTCACGTGCTGCTGCTGCCGTTCGTGCCGGACGACGTCCGCCGCGCCTTCACCGCCCGGCTGCTGGATCCGCTGCGCGAGTACGACCGCCGCCACCGCGCCGAGCTGATCCCCACGCTGGAGGCGTTCCTCGACTGCGACGGCTCCTGGACGCGCTGCGCGACCCGGCTGCACCTGCACGTCAACACGCTGCGCTACCGGGTCGGGCGGATCGAGCAGTTGACGAGCCGTGACCTCTCCCGGCTGGAGGACAAGCTCGATTTCTTCCTGGCGCTGCGGATGAGCTGAGGTCACACGGGCCCCGTCCGTCGTGGCACCAGGTGCCGTCGCCGTCCCACGACTTTGTGAAATCCTTCACCCACCCTCTTGGCCGGGCGCCGGGATTCGTGCTGAGATGCCGCCACCACTCATAGCTCGATGGCGTGCTCGGGGAGGGCAACGTGGCGCATACCGCCATGTCTGGTTACGGAACGACCGCTGGTGACGATCCCCTCCAGACCGCGGTATGGCGGCTGCGCTCGCGGGCCTGCTGGGCCGACGCGGCCGCGCTGCTCCAGCCCGGCACGGCGGACGCCGCCCTGCAGCGGGCCGCGCTGCTGGTCGAGCGGTGCCTGTACACCGAGCAGGGCTGGGAGGACGCCGAGGACGCGCTGCGCACGGCCGAGGCGCAGGCCCACACCGACGACGAGCGGGGCGCGGCCGCTTGTGAACGCGGGCACCTTGCGTACGCGGCGACGCTGCACGGAGTGCGCGACCGGGCCGACGAGGCGCGGGCGGCTCTCGGGCGGGCGGCGGCGCTGATCGCGCCGGGCGCCGCGGGCCGGGCCGTGCTGGACTTCCGGCGCGGGCTGCTCGCGGAGAACCTCACCGCGTCGCCGCAGGCCGCCCGGGCGGCGTTCCGGCGGGCGCACGCGGGCGCCACCGCCCACTCCGACCCGCTGCTGCTGTCCTTCACCTGGCGCCACCTCGCCGGGCTCGCGCTGCGCGAGGGCGAGCTGGCCGAGGCGCGGCACGGCTTCGCCGAGTCCCTGCGCATCCGCGAGGAGCTGGGCTACCTGGTCGGCACGGCGCCCGCGCTGGTCTCGCTGGCCGACACCGAGCCGGAGCCGGAGGCGTCGCGCCTGCGGGAGGAGGCACGGCGGCTGTTCCGGCTGCTCGGGGGCGTACCGACGTGGCTGGCACGGCAGCTGGCCCCGCCGGCCGCCGGAGCGGCGACGGCCTGACCCGTCAGCGGTGCAGGACCTTGGTGAGCAGGTGGTGGAGCGAGCCCAGGACGGAGTCGCGCAGTGCGGCGTCACGGGCGAGGACCACGACCACGACGACCAGCAGCAGGAACGGGACGAGGCCGCCGGCCCGGCCCCGGCGCCCCGGGTGGACCGGCGCGGGCGGCGGACGGTGGCCCCGCCGCACGGCGTCCTGGACGGCCTGCTGATGGGCCCGCACGGCCTGCTGGTGCGCCTGTCGCGCCTGCTGCTGGGCCTGCTGAGCGGCCTGCTGGGCGTAGAAGGAAGGGTCGGGCATCGGTGTCTCCTCCGTCACCGACACGCACGGTCCGTGCCGTGTGCGGACGTCCACGCGTGGCGCGCGGTGAGGGTTCGCCGCGTCGGGAACCGTCACCTGGAGCCCACCGTTCCGTGACGGCGGCCGCTCACTCAGGGCGCACCGGTGAAGTGCTCCCCCACCAGTCCCCGTACCACCTCGAGGTCGCGGGCGATCAAGGCGTCGAGCAGCGCCGCGTGTTCGGCGGCGTCCGCGAGGAGCTCGGTGCGGCGGCGGGACGCCTGGGCGCCGACCAGGGGCCACTGGGCCCGGCGGTGGAGGTCGTCGGCGATCTGCACGAGCTGCTCGTTGCCGGAGAGGGAGAGCAGGCCGCGGTGGAAGGCGCGGTCGGACTCGGCGTACGTGGCGCGGCAGCCGGAGGACGCGGCGCGGACCGTCGCCTCGGCCAGCGGGCGCAGTTCCGCCCAGCGCTCGACCGGGACCGTGCGGGCCAGCCGCAGCACCACCGGGACCTCGATCAGCGCGCGGACCTCGGCCAGTTCGGCCAGCTCACGGGTGCCGCGCTCGATCACCCGGAAGCCGCGGTTGGGCACCACCTCGACCGCGCCCTCGAGCGCCAGCTGCTGCATCGCCTCGCGCACGGGTGTCGCGGAGACCCCGAACCGCTCCCCCAGTGCCGGGGCCGAGTAGACCTCGCCCGGGGCCAGCTCGCCCGCCACCAGCGCCTTGCGCAGCGCGGCGAGGATCTGGCCGCGCACGGAGGCGCGCTGCACCGGGCGGGGCGGCGAGGGGGGAGCCCCCGCGCGCGCCGAGCTCAGCGTGGGGGACGGCGGCTCGCTGTGCGTGTGCTCGCCGCGGGTGGCGCCCGCACGGGGGGAACCCCATCGCTCCCGGTCGACGTCGGCGGCGGCGGGCTGCTGCGGCACCCGCGGCATGGCCGCCGCCCACACCTCGGCAGTCCCCGTCTCCGCCGAGCCCTGTGCGCTCTGCCTCACGGGTCCTCCTTGGGACGTATCGGTACTTGGGGCCATTACGGCGGGTTGTTACTCGCCCGTCAAGCACCATAGGCGCAGGAGCCGTCAGTTCAAACCTCCACGAGTTCGGATAAGGCAAGGCTTACCTCCAGATGAGCCCGGATCGACGGTCCCGCACTCCCGCCGCACCTCGTGCCTCCGTTGGCGCTCGCGGCCGCGCGCACCTGGACGACCAGGGCTTTTCCGGGTCCGAAGAGTTCCCGGCCGCCGGTCAGCGCGCCGCGGTGCCCGCCGCGCGAGGTGCCGGTTCCCCGTCCCGGACGTCGCCCGCGACCGCGCCGCACGGGACCTCCCCGCCCGCCGCCCGGTCGCGCCCCGGCCGCCGTCGCCCGCCTGCCCGGCGCCCCGGACACCACGACGCCGCACGCCCCCCGCTCCGCCGCCTTCCGGGGGCCGGCCGGGCCGGGCGGCGCGTCCCCACCCGCGCCCGGAGGACACGGGAGGGACCCCGGGCACCGGGGACGGGCGAGAGTGGTTGCAGGTTCCGCACCGCGCGCCCCCAGGACACATGTGCCGCCCGTCCGCGCACCCGTCACGCGGACCGGATGGCCAAGCCGCCGGTCACGAGCACGAATTGAGGCACCCTCAGGGCGGCGGACGCCGTCCGTGCCGTAAGATCGGCCGCGGAACGAGACGCCCGTCCGGTTACAGGCAATTCACAACTTCCTCACTTGCCGCAGGAACTTTCCGTGGCACCACCCGTACGGGTAGTCTTATTCGAACTCAACTCCCGCCCCTCAAGCGGCAGTTCGAGCAGATCGCTGCCATGGGCATCCCCTTGCACTTCCTTGGCGGCCTCTTGCCCCGAAACCCCCTGAGGGCCGGAGGGATTGGGCCACTATGGCGGGCGTTACGCCCTATCCCAATGCAAGGGACCCCAGATGAGACTGACCGACATATCGCTGAACTGGCTGCTTCCGGGCGCCGTACTGCTCCTGGGCATGCTGGCGGCGGTGGCGGTACTCGCGCGCAGCAAGCGGTCGGGGGAGCACGCGAAGACGGACGACTCGTGGGAGCGCAGCGAGGAGCGCCGCAGGCGCAAGGAGGCCATATACGGCACCGCTTCCTACGTCCTGCTGTTCTGCTGTGCGGCGGTCGCCGCCGCCCTCTCCTTCCACGGCCTGGTCGGCTTCGGCCAGCAGAACCTCGGCCTCACCGACGGCTGGGAGTACCTGGTTCCGTTCGGCCTGGACGGCGCGGCCATGTTCTGCTCCGTGCTCGCGGTGCGCGAGGCCAGCCACGGTGACGCGGCGCTCGGCTCCCGGATACTCGTGTGGACGTTCGCGGGTGCCGCGGCCTGGTTCAACTGGGTGCACGCGCCGAGGGGCATCGACCACGCGGGCGCCCCGCAGTTCTTCTCCGGCATGTCGCTGTCCGCGGCCGTCCTGTTCGACCGCGCGCTGAAGCAGACCCGCCGCGCCGCCCTGCGCGAGCAGGGCCTGGTGCCGCGTCCGCTGCCGCAGATCCGCATCGTCCGCTGGCTGCGGGCCCCCCGCGAGACGTACAAGGCCTGGTCGCTCATGCTCCTGGAGGGCGTGCGCAGCCTGGACGAGGCGGTCGAGGAGGTGCGCGAGGACCAGCGGCAGAAGGAGAGCAACCGGCTGCGCCGGCGCGAGCAGGAGCGTCTGGAGCGGGCCCAGCTCAAGGCCATCAGCCGCGGTCACCGCGGGTTCATCGGCCGTGGCGGCGGCCGTCAGAGCGAACCGCAGGCCCTGGAGCGGGCCTCCTCCGCCTCGGTCTCGGCGGAGCCTGCCATAGCGAACCCGGAACCGCTGCCCGTACGCTCTCGTCCCTCCCTGCAGCCCGTCCGCAAAGGGGGTTCTGAAACGGTGACCGTCGATCTCACCGCGGAGGACGACACCATGGCCCTGCCGCGCCTCGACTCCCTGGAGCGCAAGCTCAAGGACCTGGAGCAGCAGTTCGGTTAGCAGCGGCGTGACGGAACAAGGGGGCGCGGCCGGCGGGCCGCGCCCCCTTCCCGTCGCCGCCCGGCCGGGCGGGCGGGAATTGTCGGACACCCCCTAGGCCGCTCCGGCGTCCAGTTCGAACCACACCACCTTCCCCACGCCGTGGGCGCGGACCCCCCAGGCGTCGGCGAGGGACTGCACCAGCAGCAGACCTCTGCCGTGCGTGCCGTCGTCGGTGTTGGTGACGCGCAGTCTGGGTCTGCGGGCGACGAAGTCCCGTACCTCGACCCTCAGCGCACAGGGTGAGACGGTGGCCGTCAGGACCGCGTCGGTGTCGGTGTGGATGAGTGCGTTGGTGACGAGCTCGCTGGTCAACAGCTCCGCCACCTCCGAACGGCCGGGCCTGCCCCACTGCGTAAGCAGCTCGCGCAGTGCCCTGCGTGCCTCGGGCACCGCCTTCAGGTCGGACCGTCCGAGTCTCTGCCGCAGCTGGGACGGCTCCGTGTGTCCCGCGCCGCCGTCGTCCTCTACCTCCGCCGTCTTCGCCGAGAAGGCCCCGATCGCCGTGGGACCGCCCCCTCGTGCCTGCCTCTTCATGACCCCCGCCCGCGTTCTGATGTCGGTCCCCTCCGTGTCGAACACGTTCACGGAGGATGCTTGCCCCTCTGGGCACGCGCCAGTCATGTCGATTGCTCAACGACCAGGCGTTCGGCCACGGATGCGACGGTTCCGGCCGGGGAGGTGCCCTCCTGGGCGGTGCCGTCCGAGCCCCGGGGGGAGCCGCCGTGCACGGCGCCCGGCTGCTGGTGGAGGCGCGGCTGGAGCGCGCCATGGGACGGTTCGTGCGGCCCGCCCGGTACGCGGAGCGTGTGCCACTGGTCCTGTCCGTCCGGCATGTGCCGGGCGAGTCCGTCTCCGTGCACAGGGCGCCGCAGGCCGAGTTCGCCGCCTTCACCGCCGGAACGGCGTGGGGAAAGCCCTGGTCGACGCGTTGGTTCCGGTTGACCGGCCGGGTGCCCGGCACATGGGCGGTCCGCCGTGTCACGGCGGTGATCGAGCCGGGCTTCTCCGGCGACGGCCCCGGTTTCCGGGCCGGGGGGACTTGGTCTACGACGCCTCGGGCGCGCCCTTGAGGGCATCCGCCGGCGCCACCGGCACCATGCCGTCGGCTCCCCGGCGAGCGGAGGCGAACCGGTGCATCTGCGTCCGGAGGCGGCCGCCGATCCGGCTGTTCCGCACGGCTTCGCCCCTACGCGTCCGGGCGACGTACTGACCGCAGGGGATCGGACCATCTACCGGTTCGGCTCTGCCGACCTCGCCGTACTCGACGAAGGCGTGGGGCAGCCGGTGCCGGATGTGGAGGTGCTGTCGGAGCTGAGGCGCGAGCCGCCCATGGACCGGTCACTCCGGCACGGGATCCTGCACGCCCTGGAGGACGGGCCCGACGCCCTCGACCTGCACGACGTCTCCGGTACGGCGCCCGCTCCCCGGGGCGCGCCGACCGACGTGCCGCGCGCCCCTTCGGCAATGCCACGGCGCTCGCGGCCGACTGCCCGGAGCCGGTGTTCCCCCGCTCGCGGGCCCGGCGGTACGCCTGGGTGAAGCAGAACCAGCCGCGCGTCTGGGAGCGGGTCGAGAGGGCGGTCCGGGACGGCAACCGGGCCCCGGTGGGTTCGATGTGGCTGGGGCCGGACGCCAACATGCCCGGCGGTGGGGCGCTCGCGCGGCAGATCGTGCACGGAATGCGGTTCTTCGCCGAACAACTCGGCGTGGAGACCGAGGAGTTCTGGCTGCCGGGCTCCTGCGGCCGCGCCGCGGCCTTCCCGCAGCGCGCGAAACTGGCCGGAATCCGCTGGTTCCTGACCCAGAAGCCGAGCTGGAACCGGTCCGACACGATCCCCCACCACACCTTCTGCGGGAGGGCATCGACGGCACGCGCACCACCCGCACGGCCCGGGCGTGGAGGTGGGGCTCTGCGAGTCCCGGGCCGCGGTGACGGACGTGCTGGAACGGCCGCGGGCCCCCCCCCCCCCGCCCCGCGGGGGGGGGGGCCCGGGCCGGGCAGCGACACACCCGGCCGGGGGGCCCGGGGGGACAACCCGGCCCCCCCCCCCCACACGCCCCCGGGGGC